>DAIDJT010000041.1:0-6144 GCA_027451265.1 Bacteroidales bacterium
CCCGTGTCAATAACGAAATAGATGACAGAATAACGGTTCTCGGTGCGCGAGATCCTGTAACCGTATCTTATTTCACCCTGATCAGTGAATTTGATTGCATTGCTTATAAGATTGCTGAAGATCTGGCTCAGACGCAGTTCATCAATATACTGATAAACAGCAGTTTTCGTCTTGTCGACAACAGGTATAAGCCTGAGGTCCTTTTTGCCGGCCGCTTCCAGCTCGTGGTTGAATGATGAGACCATCGATTTGACAAAGGCGCTCATCTCCACATTTGTGTACTTGATCTCCATGCTGTTGCTCTCGATCCGTGACATGTCTATCATGTCATTGATCAGCCTCAGCAGCCTCTGCGAGTTGATCTCAATAAGCTTCACCATCTCCTCTTTCTCTGTCTCGGTGGTATCCATCGAAGTGAGAATATTGAGGAATCCCAGCATTGCATTGAGGGGGGTGCGTATCTCGTGACTGAAGTTGGCAAGGAATGTTGTCTTGAGCCTGTCGGACTCTTCAGCCTGTCGCCGTGCTGCTATGAGATCATCCATTATCTTCTGGGTCTCGGTGATGTCCTGGCAGGTGCCGTAGCGGTAAAGCAGGCGTCCGTTCTCATCATACTTGACGTTCGAGTTGACCGCAACAGCCTTCACCTTTCCGTTCGGCGTTATGATCCTGTAAGTCAGCGAGTATGATTCCTTCTTTTTTTCAAGGGCATCCTCGAGGGCCGAAATGAGATATGACCTGTCCTCGGGATGGGTATAGGAAATATTGTCCTGGTAGGAGATTGAGAGGCGTGATGGTTCGTCGTTAAAGATCCTGGATATTTCTTCCGATCCGATGTACCTGTTTGTTTCGGGACGGTACTCCCACCATCCGAACCGACCTATCCGCTGTGCCTCCCTGAGGTGTTCCTCGTTCAGCTCAAGAGCCCGGCGTATGCGGTACTCCTCGGTCACATCGCTTATCAGGCTGACACGGAATTTTTCAAGGTAGCTTGTCTGAACCTTAATTGTAATGATCTTTCCATCCTTGCATCTGGCAGGCCTGACAAGAGGCTCCCCGGTGGTTCCTTCCTGAAGCACCGGCTCTTCAGTGGTCGCAGTTGAGAGATCAAGCGGAGTCATTTTCTGCAACTCATCTTCGGTGTATCCGAAGAGATCGGAGGCAGCCCTGTTTGCCTTGATAAACCTGTTGGAAGCGTTATCAATAAGCATAATGGCATATCCTGCCTTGTCAAAAACCTGCCTGTACCTGTTGAAGGCACTACGGGCGAGGATACGCTTAAAGTAACTCCCGGACAAAAGAGTTGTCACCTTTTTATATAACTGGATTGGTTTGCGCTGGTAAAAATAATCCTTTTTCCGGATTTGCCCGTCACAATGTTCCGATGCAATAAAACTTGCGTGAAACAGTCATTCCCTCATTATCCACGGCGGTAATCAGATGTTCACCCTCGCCAACCCTGATCTCTGTCTGGTGGATATGCCTGGTCATTCCGATATACTGATTATCAAGATGCCAATACACTGTTGCATCACGTCTGCGGTGGGCAATCTCAGGAAGCATCGACATAAGCTGGCCCTGCAGGCTGCGGGGGATGAAGATACGTGCATCGCGGGGAGGATAGATGAATTCCATTGTGGAAACCTTCCGGTCATCGGAACATCCCTGGCGGAAGGGAGGAAGGGTACGGTATGACGGGTTGCGCATGCGATAGTAGTATTCCATGGCAGGGGGAAGGACGAACCAGGAACGGGCCATTATTTCTCCGGGGGTGGCACATGAGCTGTTGACCCTGAAGGTTTCGGAGGTGTCAAGGCTGACGATGGTATGCCAGGGGCAGACATCGCTTCGAAGACCCGCCTCAGGAACCCACTCTTCCCTTTTTTCAGTGCAATCGGGACCGGCCCTGTATCCGCTGGCGGCGCACACTTCGACGAGGGTCATTCCCTCTTCGGGCCTTGCAAACCATGACTCTGCTGCAGGAAGGAGCCTGATTATGTCGAAAAGAAGCGGTGCAGCGGAGGAAATGCCTGACAGCCCCGGCCGGCCCTCTCCGTCAGCATTGCCCGCCCATACCGCCACGACGTATTCCGGTGTGGTGCCAATGGCCCACGCATCGCGGAAGCCGAAGCTGGTGCCGGTTTTCCATGCCACCTCCGGCGCTCCGCCGAAATACTGCCAGCCAGTCTCCGTCTCTGGCCTGTTGACCCTGCGGAGAGCCTCATATGTCAGCCAGATGGAAGCGGGAGAGAGAGGGGAATTGGCGAGTTGCGAATGGAGAGTTGCGATTTGCGATTTGCGATTTGCGATTTGCGATTGGTGATTTGCGATTGCCGAATCAGGATTTGCGAATTGCGAATTGCGACTGTGTCCGCCGACTGGCGGATTTTCGATTTCCGGGATGGAATTGCCGGTTTGCGTTCCGGGATTCGTGGTCAGGACCCGTGCCATCGATGCATATGCATCTGCCAGCTCCCACAGGGTGGCCTCGCCGCCGCCGAGGATAAGGGAGAGGCCGTAGTGGGAGGCGGGTTTGGTGAAGGTGGTGAAGCCCATGCTCCGTAGAAGAACGAGGAACCGTTCCTCCTCGTACATCTGGAGCATGCGGACAGCGGGTATGTTGAGCGAGCGGGCCAGCGCGTCACCGGCAGGCACGGCACCGCTGTATGAGAAATCGGCATTCTCAGGGCGGAAACCCTGGAAGCGGGTGGGTATGTCGGGCACGAGTGCGTTGGGGAGGAGTATTCCGGAAGAGAGCAGCCCCGCATAGAGGAACGGCTTCATGATGCTGCCAGTGCTGCGGGGCGCGGTGATCATATCCACATCGCGGCCGTGCCTGCCGGTGGTGTCTGGGAGGGTGCTGTTACCCACCCAGGCAACGGCGTTGCCGGTGGCTACCTCAACCACCACGGCGGCGGCGTTGAAGATACCGTTTCCCTCAAGGGCAGAAACATGCCTGTTGACCAGTTCAGAAACCTCGCGCTGCAGGAACGGATCAACAGAGGTTCGTTTCCTGATACCGGGATCCACGAGCCAGAGTCTCCCAGTGAGATGAGGCGCCAGCGAGGGCATCGGCAGAGGTGCGCCCGGCAGGGGTTCACCCATGGCCAGCTCGCAGGTCAGGCTGTCTATATGGCCTCTCTCCACCAACGACATAAGCAGCCTGTCACGCTTCTGTTTCAGCTGTTCTGAGTTACGTCCCGGATAGATGAGTGCCGGGGCGTTGGGCAGTACTGCAAGGGTGGCAGCCTCGGCCCAGGTCATGTCGGCTGTACCGCGACCGGTATACCTCCAGGCGGCAGCCTCGATACCGACGGTGTTTCCGCCGAAGGGTGCATTTGTTGCATACATTTTCAGTATGGCGCGCTTGGAGCGGAAGAGCTCCAGCTTCAGTGCAGAGAGCATCTCAATTATCTTGCCGCCATATGTGCGGTCAGGGTTTCCGCGCGCCATCCTTGCAACCTGCATGGTGATTGTACTGCCGCCGCTGACTATCTCGCCCGCCCTTATATTGCCGATCAGCGCCCTGACCACGGCAACAGGATTGACCCCCGGGTGCCAGCGGAACCAGCGATCCTCGTAGTTGATGAGGCATGTGACATATTTGTCAGGGAGGCTGTCTGGCGGAGGGAAACGCCACTGTCCGTCGGCCGCCACCCGGGCGCCAAGGAGTGAACCGTCAGCCGCTTCCGCCACAGTAGACAGAGGCGCATGGAAAGCCGGCATCGGCGCCACCAGGATGGCAAGCAGGAGGACGGCGAGGCCGAAGATAATTATGGTTAATGGTTTTCTGCCAAAAAATGGTTTCATGTCCCGGTTCTACAATACTGCATGGCTTGCGGCCGAAATTCTCACCTCTCACTTCTCACCCCGCACCTTGCAATTCGCAATTCTCAATTCGCAGATCGCGATTCGCACCTCGCAACTCTTTATGGCCTCCAGCCAATAGTCGCAATTCTCAACTCGCACCTCGCAATTCGCAATTCGCAATTCTCAACTCCTACTTCCTGACTTCCACCGCAAACCCCGGCCGCCGGGCGGTGTACGACTCATCATAGAGCGCCTCGCAGACCACCGCAGGCATGCTGTAACTGCCACGGTACGCAGCCGTCAGAATGATGAAGAACTTCTTCGTCTCACCTGACCGCAAACTGAAATAGGTGTAAACCCTGTCATCACGGAAGTCGCGGTAATCATATGCACCTTCCTTCAGCTGCAGCCCGGCCTCAAAGAGACGTGTGTTCTGTATCTCCCATCCCGACGGCACCATCTGAGTCAGTGCAAGGTTATACACCTGCCGGAATGTTGTATTCGTAACGTCTACAGCCATTATGAAACTTGTACCCTGTGCCAGCGAGCTGACATCAACAGGCTCCGACTCCATATTGAAATAACTGACCTTCATTGCGAGGTTATTTTCCTTCACTGTCATGTCGGTCACAGAAGGCACGCCTTCCTCGGTGACTGTGACAAACAACGGGTTGTCGCTCTCGTTCTCAACCACCAGCCTGTTGCTGGCAGCAGGAATGAAGTTTTTCATTATGGCACCACCGTCAGTACTGAGCTTTTCACGGTTGCCGTTAAATTCAAGTGTCGCCTTCAGAGCTTTCGAGGCATCGTTCTTCATCTTCTTCGCATAGTTCATGTACGCAAAGAGCCCCCAGGCCGTAGTATGCGTGCTGTACCAGCTGTCACGGCTCATTGCCGTGGCCACCTCCTTCAGCAACGCCAGCGCCTCTCCCGTATTGCCCATCTGGGTGAGGGTATACAGTATGATCGACTGGTCCCGAAGCGAGCTGCCGTAGTAGTAATAAACATAGTCGTCTTCAGTCTTCAGGTTCCGCACGTCAATCAGCGTCTGCGCCACCTCGGTGCGGCCCGTCGTGGCATAGGCAGCCGCCAGGAACCACTTCGCCAGTGCCGGCAGATCTGTTATCTCGCGCATACGGTTCATTGCGCCCTTGTCGGGCGAACCGGCCAGGGCCAGGGTAAAGATCCTGTATGCCTGGTCATTTGCAGTATAGCGATACTGCGGCTGGTATCTCCATGCCGAGGCCTGCTTCCTCTGGTACGAGGTCCATTTCTGGATGAACCCTGACGGGATGGCATAACCGGCTTTCTGCGCCTCAACAACGAAGTGTCCCACGTATGATGTTACCCAGTCATCAGGATAGGTGCCCCCGGGCCAGAGTGTCACTGCGCCCGAAGCCATCTGTCTTGTGGATAGGGAACGCAGCGCCTCCTGCACGTTGTTACGGACCAGGGCAGGATCCTGAAGCCCTGAGCCGAGCAGGTCAGCCAGATACACCTGCGGGAATGCTGCGGAAGTGATCTGTTCGGAGCAACCGTGCGGGAAGGCTGTAAGATACTTCAGGCGTTTACTCAGATTCACCGAGGGCAGCGTAAATATCTCAACTGACACCGCGGATGTTCCTTCAAGGCCAAACGGTGAAAAGCTCTTTTCAAACTTCTGCCCTTTGGGAACTGCCTTTGTCTCGGCCCTCCTGTCGGGCGGATTGGGTGAGCGCACCGGCACTGTAAGACTGTATGATGCCTTCTCGCCGCTTCCCTCGGCGTTGACGCTTATTTTTGCCGTTCCCGTCCGGGGTGCAGTGCTGAACATCAGCTCAAGGTCCTTGTCGCCCGGTTCGCTGAAGCGTACTGCTCCTGCAGATTCCGTGAAGCTGATCATATCGTTCGCCGTGGCGGAAACGGCAACGTCAGATATCTTCTTCTCCTGGGCAAACACAGTCACCGGCAACGCCACCCTGTCACCAGGTGAGAGCACCCTCGGTGCAGTTGCCAGTATCATCAGCGGATCAGCTACAGTAACGGTTTTCTCGGCTGCGCCGAAGCTGTTGGCTTTCCCGGCAGCGGTGATCATCACTCTTACCGATCCGGTATACTGCGGGAGCCTGATCTTGTGCGATGCAGTCTTCCCCGGGGCGAGGGTGAACGGGCCGATGAACCTCACGACAGGTTCGAAGCGCCGTTCCCTGTTCTTGCTCTGGTCTATTGCTGCCTCACTTCCTCCTATCGCGAATCCGCGCCCCAGTTTACCTCCGAAAGCGCCAAATACAATGTCATACAGATCCCAGGTCTTCACTCCCAGTGCATGCTTGACGAAGAACCACTTCCACGGGT
>DAIDJT010000041.1:6154-13014 GCA_027451265.1 Bacteroidales bacterium
TCAAGCAGACCCTCATCAACCACTGCCAGCGTGTAGGTCATCTCCTGGCGGTTCTTCTCTTCAACACGGATCTCCACCTCCTGCTGCGAGCGTATCTTGTCAGGCATTGTAATGACCGGCACGAGTTTCGTGGCCGGGTCTTCAACCATCACCGGGATGACCCCGTAGAGCCTCACCGGTGCATCATTGACGGTCTGGGCATGGGGTTGCAGCATTGTTACATAGAGATAAGCGTTGGGAGACATGGCCGGTGTTGCCTTGATCTTAACCTCGGTGTTACCGGCCTGTGTTTTGACCTCGGTCACGTCAAGGATGCCGGTGGCGTTCTCAATTGTGATAATGGCACGGCCGTTCTCCGGTGCAGGGAAGGTGAGGCTGATCTCATCACCCACACTGTATTTCTCCCTGTCAGTATTGAGTTGCAGCAGGCTGGCGCCGTCGTTGCCGCCGGGCTTCATTCCGTAATCCCATGGCCAGTCAACCAGCACTATAATTCCGGTGGAGTGCCCCGAGGGGAGTGTGGCCCTGACAAGGTAACGTCCCCACTCCTCCTTGCCGACGCTGAATGATGTCTTACCCTCGCCGCCGGATGTGGTGACTGTCCCGGAGAAAACGTTGTCATTTCTTTCCCCTGAGATGTAAGAACCGAGATACTCATCATCCGATTCCCACCACCAGCGGTAATCGAGTTTATATACATTGATCTCCACCTCGCTGTTGACGGGTTTGCCGTTCTTGTCGAGGGTGACGAGCCTGACCTCGTTGGGGCGGTCAGTATATATAACACGCCCGGTGGCGCCCAGTGCGGGAATATTCATCCCTACGAAGGCGGGGTACGGGGCATACGGAACCACGGTCTGGGTAATGCTGGCGTCGCCGCCCTTCTCAAAGACCTTTGTTGTGAATATTGCGTTGAGCATGCCCGGCGCCTGAAGTTGCTCATCAGGAGAGAAGGAGACGTTGGCTTCGCCGGAGCTGTTGATGTCGCCGTCGAAGATTGTCTGGCTCTCAAAGTAAAACTGGGTGGCAGGATCATCGAAGTTGTACTGCCGGTACCTCTCGAAGGATGTTTTGACAGGCCTGAGTAGCATCTCTACGGTTGATTTCATGTCGCGGGCTGCTGAGCCGTTGAGCCATGTGACCTTCATGCTACCGCTGATTGTGTTGTCATCTCCGCCGGCCACGGCATCAGGGAATTCAAGTTTGATCTTCAGCCTGTTGGGTTTGACTGTCTCCACTTTGATGATCTTTGTGAAAGTGGCTGCACCTATCCTCACCTGTGCCCGGTAGTTACCGGTTTCGGCATCGTCAGCCGTAATGGTTGAAAAGGTAAGGAAGCCCTTGTCATTGAGGGATGCAACCTGGTCATCTATACGCTGGCCCTTACTGTTGAAAAGCTCGAAGTGTACCGGGTGGCCTGTCGGCAGCCCCTTGCCAAGATCGCGTACTATGACACCTACATAGATTGAGTCTCCCGGCCTGCGTACGTCACGCTCCGTGAACAGGAAGGCTTTGATGCCGTCCTGGGGCGATTCGCCCGAAACATCGAATGAGCTCATTGACAGCGCATTGCCATCAAGCAGAGAGAGGTAGTTGCGGTTCTTGTCCTTTCGTGCTATAACCAGGAAGGGTTTCCTGGGACAGGGTATTGCGGCCATCCCGCTCCTGTCAGTGGAAGCTGAGCCCATCAGCTGGTTCTGGTAGTCATATGCCTCCACCGATGCAGCTTCGACCGGATCAGCCGTGCGAAGGTCACGGATAAAGATACGGAGGTTGTTGTCAGAACCGCTCTTGGCAATTATTCCCAGGTCCGAAGCCAGGATATTGCGCACAAGTTTCTTCTCAGGGCTGTAAAATGCATCGCTGCAGGGGTTTTCATTCTCCTGCCAGTTGTAGGCGTACTCGTAGAAGAGGCCTTCCTCCGAGTAGGAGTAATAGTCGTCAGAACCTTCCCAGCGACGGTCATTGTCGGCCATATCAAGCATCTCCTCGTATTTTGAATGCTTGCGTTCGCCAGTACAGGGATAGAGTGAATATGAGGGACGCATGCTGATCTCTATCCGGTACAGAATGCCCTGTTCCGGCTCAATATAATTGGCAAGGTCGATTGTAAAGAGGTTGTAACTGTTGGGATCAAAGCCTGCGCTGCCTGTGAGATCAACCCGTCCGCGGAAGACGGGCCTGCCGAACTGCCTGATGTTGCTGCCGTAGTAGTCGGCATCACCCATATTGTTCTGCTGGAGGAAGTACGGGAGGTTATTCTCGAATATCTTTATGATTGTGAGATCAACGGCGCTGAGGTTGGCTGCCAGGAAGGGGAAAATAATTTCTCCCGACGATGGCATGATGACGCCCCGGCCGGCTGATTTTATTCCCGGTTCCACCGGGGTGAAGTTGATGCTGCGCTTAACCGGTTCGCCAAGGCGCTGCCCGCGGGTGTTACGTAGAGAGCCGTCAATTGTCAGTTCAACGACACCGCTCACCGTTTCACCGGGAATCACAAGCAGCCTGTTGGCTTCGGCGCTGATTGTGAGTGGAAATGACGGGGCGGCAGTCACCATCCCGTCAAGTTCACCGGAGGCGTCAATAATATCGGAAAAAAAGATCTCGATACTCTTGCTCTCGCCGGTACTGATCTTCACGTCGGTGACGGCGAACACACCTTCGGCGGGTATCGTTACAGCCATTTCGCCCTTTGACTTTATGCCATAAGCGTTTCCGTTCCAGGCCACGGTGAGTTCTGTCTTATCCTTTGCCCTGCGTATCTTTTCAATTGAAAAGGAGTGGACGTTCGTGGCTGTGTGTTCCCACGATATCTTCTCTTCGCGCTTGCCGATGCGGGCTGAGAGATACTTCTCGACCTCCCCGTTGTCAACCTGGTCTGAAGTGATGAGGGTGCCGGTCAGGGTATATGTGTTCCCGTCAGGAAGGTCAACGGTGACGGGATTGAGACTGACTGTGAAGTTTTTTTCCACTGTGCGGAAGATCAGCGGGAAAAAGCGGAAGCGCTCCTCAACCTTGCCCAGCTTGCTGAGATCAAGGGTGCCCTGGTATGAGGTGCCGGATGCCAGTGGTTTCGAGGGTTTGAAGACCAGCGTGAGGTCATCGGCCCATTCTGCCGAACCTTTCAGGGAGGGGGCGAATGAGAAGAGCCCCTGCGTGCGGGTGCGGTCAACGGTGGCCGCGAACTCCGGGGTGAAGACCACCTGCAGAGTACCGGTGACAGGCACTATGCCCGAGGTGTAGGCGGAGATGAATTTACTGAATCCCTTGTCTATGACGGTGATGGCAGGGGAGACGGCGGTTGCGCCGGACTCTTTTTTTCCCTGTCCGCATGATATGGCAATGACGGCAACAATGGCCGTGACCAGCAGAAGACGACGGTTCATGATATCAGTTTTTTAGGTTCATTCAGACAGAAAAAATTCAGCACAGGCGCACACAAACATTTATACTCCGGCTCAGGTTGATTCCTTCATCTGTTATCGGGTACAGGTTCATTCTTGAGACCATACGCCCGGACAGGTTTATCAGATGGCAGTGATTTCAGCCCTGAGCTTCGCCACATAATCACGTATCTCATTCAGCGTCCCCACGGTAACTGTCATCTCCGACCCGGAGGTGGTGATGACCTGCCGGAGAGTGTCAACCCTGACGTCTCCGGGCTGATAATAGATCTCGAATTTATCAAACCAGCGATTGAGATACTTCAGTTTCTTGGTGTAAAAGACCACCATCGGGTCATTGTAATAATTCTTCATGAAGCTGAGCAGTGAGATCAGCGAGTACTTCTGTTCGGCGATCTTGCCCACCACCTGTGGATCAGGGTTTGCCGGGTCATAGGCGAGCTGGGTGGCGAGGTACATCGCCTCAATCCATCCTCCCATGAGCATCAGCCCAAGGGTACCCTCGCTTCCCTCCTGGCGGAGCTGATTGTCAATTTTGCCGTAGACATCATTCATCAGCCGTGTCACCGAGTCGGGATTACTCATCTCCGGATCAAGGTTTTTTATGGCATCGTTAAGGAATGAGTCGGGCATATTGAGGCGGTGGCTGAGGGTCTGCATGGTGTTGAAGTAACTCAGTGTCTGGCGGTTTACACCGAAGAGCTTGATGTAGCCCATGTCAACGCCGTAGACGCCAAGGTTCATGGCGGCCTTGTAGCTGCTCATGTAAAGATCACGGTTTTCAGGTGACAGGATAACTGTGTCATTGAAGTGGACGCCGAGCCGTTCGAAGATGTTACACACCTCCACCGGCGTAAGAAGGCCGTAGTAGATCTCTCTGATTTTCAATGTATCACCGGGTGATTCCGGGATGTATGTCGAAAAGACGGGTACCGGGTTTTTTGTGCCTTTGTCTGTCCTTTTGCATGATGCGGCGGCAAGAACCAGCACGCACAATGCAAGGGTAACAGGAAGGAATGATCTCATTGTTTGCAGAAATTTGCCACAAGTTATAAAAAAAGTCTGCACGCAGATTTGCAGATTTGCGAATTGCGAGTTGCGATATTCGATTTGCGATGTGCGAATTGCGAGTAGCGATGTGGGATTTGCGAATTGCGAGTAGCGATGTGGGATTTGCTAATTGCGAGTAGCGATGTGCGATACTTCGTGTGCGGGATTGATCCTGCTCCCGGGTCGCAGGATCAAAATTGCGATGTGCGAATCGCGCTTTTACGCGTCAGGCAGCAGGCACTGTAAAACCGGCAATCAGATAATCAGTCTCCCCCCCAGCCCGGCGGAGATCTTCTTCTGCAGCGAGGTCATCACCTTGTACTGCTCCTGCAGCTCGGAGATCCTGTCATCGTCGCCGGCCGCCTCCGCAATCGCTTTGCGTATCTCCTTCTGCATCATCTTGATCTTGTCACCCTTGAACTTGAGAACCGAATCAGGAACGATTTCCTTTATCTTCATCTCCTCAGTCTCGACAAAGGCGCCGTGCTTGCCCCAGATGCGGCTGAGGGTGTCCTTTTCCGTCAGCATGTCAACTGTGACGGCACTGATGGCGGGATTGGCATGATGAACGAAGTTCCTGTCGCCGGGGATGAGTCCCTGGCTGACAGAAAAAGTGATCTCCTCAAACATCGCAGCGAGAATCGGATCATCAAACTTCAACCCGTCTTCATTTATCTCCGTGATAATGTAGTCAGCCACGGTTGTGACTGTCTCTGTCCCTGTCTCCTTGTCCAGTTTGCGGGTAAGCACCTCTGCACCGTAGCGGATCAGCAGCCGTATTACCTCCCGCTCCGAATAGAACGATGTCTCCTCGCTCTTCTTCCGTCGTTGCGAGGGTGCGGCGGTTGAGGTTCCTGTGGCAGATGACATGTCTGCCAGGTTGCCGGTGGCAGTATCCTGCCCGGGCCAGGCATTGCGGTTCTGGAAGCTTGGCTGTTTACGCAGCTTCATCACCTCGTCAAGCACCACCTCCTCGGGCATGCCGAGCTGGGTGCTGCACTCCTTCACGTAAACCGTGCGGGTGATCTGGTCGGGGATGACCGCAATGGAGCGGACCACCTCGCGCACCAGGTTGGCACGCCTGACGGGATCACTCTGTGCCTCATCGAGGAGGATCCTTGTTTTAAACCGTATAAAATCGGTCTCGTTATCCTTCAGGTATTTCCTGTATTCTTCGTCAGAGACTTTTTTCGAGTAGGAGTCAGGATCTTCGCCGTCAGGCAGTACGACTATCCGCACGTTCATGCCCTCTTCCAGCACCATGTCAGTGCCTCTCAGTGAGGCTTTTATGCCGGCGGAGTCACCGTCGTAGAGCATGGTGATGTTGGGAGTGAAGCGCTTGATGAGGCGGATCTGCTCCTGTGTCAGGGCGGTGCCGGATGAGGCCACGACGTTTTCCACGCCCGACTCATGCATCGAGAGCACATCGGTGTAACCCTCCACCAGGTAGCAGCGGTCCTCTTTTATTATAGCCTGGCGTGCCTGGAAGATACCGTAGACGATGCGGCTCTTGTGGTAGACCTCGGTCTCTGGGGTATTGACATACTTGGCTGCCTTCGGGTCGGTTTTGATGATGCGGCCACCGAAACCCAGCACCTGCCCGGAGAGAGAGTGAATAGGGAACATAATTCTTCCCGCGAAGCGGTCGAACATGTACCCTTCCTTATCTATTGTGAGGCCGCTGGAGACCAGGTACTCCGTTTTATATCCTGCCGCGATTGCCTTTTTCGTGAAGTCGTCGCGCCGCTCATTGCAATAGCCCACCTCGAACTTGCGGAGGACGGCGTCGGCGAAACCCCTCTCGCGGAAGTAGGAGAGGCCGAGGGCCATCCCCTCGTGGCCGTGGAAGAGGTTTTCAGAGAATTGGCGGGCCGCATACTGAGTGACAACGAGGATGCTCTCGCGCTCATTTTGTTTGGCCAGCTCCTCGGGTGTGACCTCCTTCTCCTCTATCTCTATGTGATATTTCTTTGCCAGCCATCGGAGCGCCTCGGGGTATGAGAGGTGCTCATGCTCCATGATGAAGTTGACGGCGTTGCCCCCCTTGCCGCAGCCGAAGCACTTGAATATCCCCTTGGCGGGGGAAACGGTGAATGAGGGTGTTTTCTCATTATGGAACGGACAGAGACCCAGCAGGTTGACCCCTCTTCGTTTGAGCGACACGAACTCAGAAACGACGTCGGTTATCTGTGCGGCGTCAAAGATCCGTTCTATGGTGGAGTGGTCGATCATGGGATTTCAAAGTTACTAAAAGTATTGTCTTGCAGTCTTGCGGTCAGGCGGTCTTGCAGTCAGGTAAAATTTTGTATATTTATGATGCTGTATTTCTTAAATGTGCTTTTATGGGAACAATCAAAGACTTTGAGGAGCTTGAAATATGGAATCTTTCCAGGGAGTTGGTCG
>DAIDJT010000042.1:0-8134 GCA_027451265.1 Bacteroidales bacterium
CAGGGATTCCCTTGTATTTCACCGGGGGTTTTTTGAACTCCGGAACAACCGCTGAGGCACCGCGTTCGTTGACGTACCTGATGAATTTGAGCATATGCCCTCTCTCCTCTTCAGCCTGGGCGTAGAGCCATCCGGCAATGCCGGCCATTCCTTTGGTCTCTGCCCATGACGCCATGGCAAGGTAAAGGTTTGAGGAGTAGCCTTCTCTTTCAATCTGCCTGTTGCAGATTTCTTCAACTTTCTTGGTTAACATATCATTGAATTTTTAATGGTTCTGTTTTTCAGATAAACAAGTCAGTGCCGGTAATGTTTACCCCAGTAGTTCTTTTACTTTCTGAACAAGTTCAGATGGAAGGAATGGTTTTGAGATCACTGCGTCAGCTCCCAGTTTGCTGGCCATCAGTAGGTAACTTCCCGGGCCTGCCATCCCTCCTCCGCTGATTGCAATCAGACGTGTTGCCGGTTTTAATTCACGGATCTTCATTATCACCATCAGTCCGTCCTCCTCGGGCATCAGGAGATCAGTGACCACGACGTCAACCACCGATGGCCGGAATTTTGCCAGTGCCTCCCTGCCGTCAGCGGCAGTAATGACAGTGTATTTGCGTTTTTCGAGGGTGTCCCTCAGCAGTTCACGAAGGGCTGCATCATCCTCAACTATCATTACTCCTGCCATATTGTTTAGGTTTTCCTGGTCAGTTCATCATTCATCCTGCCATATTATGCAGGTTTTTCTTTTCCGGTGGCCGAAGTTAATATTTTTCAGGAAGAGTGCCAAAAAAAGCACCCGGAATGATAAGTTCAAAGGTCGAACCTGTGCCTGCAGCAGAACTGACGGTGACAGTGCCTCCCAGTTCCTTTACCGCATCGCTCACCACCATAAGGCCAAGTCCGGTTCCATTCTCCCTGCCGACTGTAACAAAAGGTTTGAAAATCCTTGATGCAGTGGCTTCATCCATCCCTTTTCCGGTATCGGTGAACCGGATGAGGAGGTCACGGTGCAGTTCCCCTGAAATGATTTCATCAGAGCCTTCAATGTATCCGAGGGTGACGGTAAGGGTCCCCCCCTTCCCGCTCATGGCCTGAATTGCATTAATAATCAGGTTGATAAAGATTCTGAAAAGCTGTGCCGGCACGGCACTGAGGTATGCGTCAGCGGCTGCTATCCGCGACATGATCCGTATCCCTTCAGGGACCGACGGTCTTATGAAATCAATTGTCTCTGAGAGCACGGCGGCAACCCTTACCGGCACTTTTTCATGTGAGGTACGCCGGCTGAGGTCGAGAAGCTGCCCTGTAAGCATCTTTGCCCTGTCAGCGGCTCCGATGATTCTCCGGATATTCAGCTCGGCTTCCGGCGAGTTTCCGATGCTTTCAAGGGCCATTTCGCTGTAGCCGTAAATTGTTGTAATAATAGTGTTCAGGTCATGTGCGATGCCTCCGGCAAGCATGCCAAGCTGGACATCGGCCGCCGGTTTCAGGCCACCTTCCTCTTTCACTTTCTTCCTGGTGCTCACCTGACGATGTTTAATGCCTATTCAAAATCAAGATTTAAAGTTTCTTTCAGGTCCCTGAGAGCCGGGTTCCTGGTTGCCAGATTGTTGAACTTCTGTTCGGGAGAATAAAGTATTTCGCCTCTTTCAGTAGCCTCCACCATTGTCTGAAGCCTTATTGTGTCATTTTTGAGGGTACGGCGCAGATGACCCTCAAGCCGGGGTTTGAAGTTGTGGTCAAAGGCTTCCTTCAGTGTCAGGTTATCAAGCTTCAGCAGGATCGTTCTGTCAGGCAGCAGCTCCGGCGTTACGGCAAGGAGTGTTACGGAAATCCTTGGGCTATCTTCCTTTATCTCTTCGGCGAAGCCGGTCCATGCATCGCGTAGTTCTTCAGGTGTAAAATCGCTGTCAGCAGCAACTGAAACCATATCAGGCTGCGGCTCGCTGACAATGTTTTCCCTGGACTTTGCCGCAGAAATGATATTCCTGATTGAAACTTTCTTTGGTTCGTCTGCGGCTGCGGCGGGTTTCTGACGTAATGTGTCCGTTCCATCTGAGGCGGGGGCTGAAGGGGCAGTCTGTGGCGGCGCCGGCTGTGGAGCAGCATGGGTTCGCTGCGGTGGGGCTACCTTGAAATCCTGTTCTTCATCTGTCAGACTGGAATCAGCTTTTTTTTTTACCTCTTCCTGTCCCGTTCCTGCTGACAGGTTTGACATTCGGAGGAGGGCCAGTTCAACGTGCAGGCGCTGGTTCTTGCTGGCGCGGAAGTTGAGCATGCACTGTGACCCGATGTCAAGGGCCTCATAAATGAATTGCAGCGGTGCTCCTGTGGCCTGTTCACGGTAGCGCTGCCTGATGGAGGGTGATGTTTCAAGAAGCTTAACAGTGGCCTCATCGCGGCTCACGAGAAGGTCGCGCAGGTGGTTGTTGAGCCCGGCCATGAAGTTGTAGCCGTCGAAACCCTTGTTCAGGATTTCGTTGAATGTAAGAAGAACTGACGTTACGTTGCCTTCCATCGCGGCAGCAGTAATGCGGAAATAATACTCGTAATCAAGCACATTAAGGTTGGCAATGACATCGGCATAGGTGATGTTTTTACCGCTGAAGCTCACTATCTGGTCGAAAATTGAGAGCGCATCGCGCATGGCACCGTCAGCTTTGGTGGCGATGACATGGAGTGCTTCATGTTCGGCATTAACCCCCTCGTTGCCTGTAACCCAGCTCAACCGCTGAACGATATCATCAACGTTGATACGGTTGAAGTCGAAGATCTGGCAGCGTGAGAGTATGGTAGGAATTATCTTGTGCTTTTCGGTTGTTGCCAGGATGAAAATGGCATGTGAGGGCGGCTCCTCGAGGGTCTTCAGGAAAGCGTTGAAGGCCTGGGTTGAGAGCATGTGAACCTCATCTATTATATATACGCTGAACCTGCCAATCTGCGGAGGTATGCGCACCTGGTCAGTCAGGTTGCGGATGTCATCAACGCTGTTGTTGGAGGCAGCATCAAGCTCATGAATGTTGAATGAGGCCTGGGAGTTGAATGAGGTGCATGACTCACACTTGTCACAAGCCTCGCCGTCAGGCCCGATATCAGAGCAGTTGATGGTTTTGGCAAAAATCCTTGCGCAGGTTGTTTTTCCCACGCCGCGGGGACCGCAGAAAAGGTAAGCCTGTGCCAGGAGGTTGTTCTTTATGGCATTCCTCAGCGTGGTGGTAATGGTATCCTGCCCGACAACCATGTCAAAGGTGGCAGGTCTGTATTTACGGGCAGAAACAATAAAGTTATCCATACCGGGTTTTAACAGTACATGTACATATCCGTCACAAATATAGTCAAATAGTTTTCGGAATATTTTTTTTTAAGATTTATTGTCTTACTTTTGCAACCCGATTTATTAACAGTAATATAAACTAATTAAGAGATGTTGAATCAGTACGAAACCGTTTTCATTGCAACTCCCGTTTTGTCTGAGAATCAGATGAAGGAAGCGGTTCAGAAGTTCAAGAAGATCATCACTGACAATGAAGGTGAGATCATTCATGAAGAGAACTGGGGTCTGAAGAAACTCGCTTATCCTATCCAGAAGAAATCGACCGGGTTTTATTACCTGATTGAGTTCCGCGGAAAGGGCGAGATGATTGACAAGCTGGAAGTTCAGTACAGGAGGGATGAAAGGATCATCCGTTTCCTGACATTCCGCATGGACAAGTATGCTGTAGAGTATGCTGAGAAAAAGAGAAAGATGAAAGAAACCGAAAAAGTCAGGGAGGAGTAATCATGGCACAGAACAATTCAGAGATCAGGTACCTGACACCGCCTACAGTAGAGATCAAGAAGAAGAAATACTGCAGGTTCAAGAAGAACAAGATCAAGTACATTGACTACAAGGATCCCGAGTTCCTCAAGAAGTTTCTCAATGAGCAGGGTAAGATCCTGCCTCGCCGTATAACCGGCACTTCGCTGAAATACCAGAGAAGGGTGGCCAAGGCTATCAAGCGTTCGCGTCATCTTGCCATGCTTCCGTACGTTGCTGATCTTTTAAAGTAAAGGAGGAAGAGATATGAAGATTATTCTAAGGCAGGATATAGAGAAGCTGGGGCAGAAGAATGACATTCTCACCGTCAAGACCGGCTATGCAAGGAATTACCTTATCCCGAAGGGTTTAGCCTTCCAGGCAACTGACTCTGCAGTCAAGATTCACAATGAGAACCTGAAGCAGAGGGCCCACAAAGAGGAGAAGATCAGGGGTGAAGCCGAGAAGCTCGCACAGAAGCTTTCAGGCGTGAAGCTTGTGATCGGTGCAAAGGTCAGTTCAGCAGGCAAGATTTTCGGATCTGTCAATACGATTCAGCTTGCTGAAGCGCTTACCGCGAAAGGTTATGATATTGACCGCAGGAACATTCTCCTTGGAGATGATGCAATCAAGGAAGTAGGGAACTACAAGGCAGTTGTCAAGCTGCACCGCGATGTAAAGGTCGAGATCGAATTCGAAGTTGTGGCAGAATAAGCGTACAGCACTACAATAAACAGGCAGCGGCGGATCCAGGGATCCGCCGCTGTTGTTTATAACTGTAATCAGATTTCTCCAGGTCTCAGACCTGCCGGAAGGAGATTATTTAACCGCCACAGTCTCTATCTCTATGAGTGCCCCCAGCGGCAGACCCTTGACAGCATAGGCGGCCCTTGCCGGCTGTTCTGATGTGTAAAACTGTGCATATACCTCATTCATCGCCTTGAAATCAGACATATCCGAGAGCAGGCAGGTGGACTTGACCACATTATCCATAGTGTAGCCTGCCGCAAGAAGTATGGCCCTGATGTTTTTTAGCGCCTGGGTGGTCTGCCCGGTTATGCCTCCTTCAGCAAGTTTGCCAGTGGCAGGATCAATGGCTACCTGGCCCGAAATGTAAAGGGTACCGTTTGCCTCCACGGCCTGGCTGTAGGGACCGATTGCGCCCGGGGCAGCCGTTGTGCTGATAATTCTTTTCATTCCTGATTGTCTTATATCGTTAGTAATTCTCATGGTAGTCTTTTCTCCTTTCGTGCTTGAGATCCTGCAGCATACTGGCCTTCGCCCTGATTGTGAAGTTCCAGCTCTTCATGTATCCCGTTGGTATCCATGAAAAGCTCATCTCCCAGCAATGAAGGTCGCGACTGATTCCTACCCTGGTCATGGTTATCTCCTTCTGATTGAAGTCATAGCCGGTACTGTAATTCAGTGCCATTTTCTGGGTCAGTTTCAGGTCACCTGACATGGTCATTGTCTGTGTTATGTTTGTTCTCATTCCGGGTTTGCTGTAGCTGAAGTTGTAAGCCATCCTGAGTGACCACGGCACGTCAAACCTGACATAGCCAAACTCATCCAGGTTCCTGTTTGACAGCGGCAGGTTGCCCGGTGCGGCCCCGCCTGTGCTGCCATCCTCGCCCGGCTGCCGGCCTGCAGAGGTCTGCCCCCCCTGCCCCGGCGTCTGCTGCTGACGGTTTTTGTTCTTGTTGCCTAACAACTGCCCAAGGTCAAGGTCGCAACTCATGTTGAAGGAAGTCATCCTGGCCAGCCCCAGGCCCTGGCTGATAGCCAGCTGGTTGACGGTTCCACCGGCTGAGTTCATGCCATATACCGAAAAGCTGCTGTTAGCCTGAATATTGATATTCTGGGCCAGGGTCGTCCGGAAGGCTACGCTTACAGGAGACCAGTTGAGTGAGTCGGAAAAGATATTATAGGAAGTGTTGAGTGACAGGTTGTCAATCAGCTTAATCTTCCTGGGTTTTCCGGTTGTGTCGTTCCTGGCATATACCTTTGCCTCCACTATGTTTGAAAGGCTGAAGGCAACGGATCCCGACCTGGTGCCGGTGGAAGGGGTCCCGAAAATGCTTCCCTCATATATGGAATAACCGCGCATGTTACCCAGTGTATCATACTGGACAGATTTGAACATGTCGCTAGTAAGCTTATCTGTTTCAGGTGAATACGAAAAGCTGACCGACGGCTTCATTACATGCCTGATTGATTCTATCCTCGAACCTTTTTTCGTGAACGAAAAAGTCCCGTAAACCGAAGGGTTAAATGATGCGCTCACGGCAGGGACAAGCGCCTGGCCGTATGTAAGTCCCCTGATTGTGTCATTTACAACTGAAGGGATAACCTTGTTCCTGTTCGGGTCATAATAACCGGGGTCCCACCGCTTCTCAATCTTCTGTGTATAAAGGACCCCCGTGTACCTCAGTGAGGGTGAAATTGAGAAGTTGTTGAAAGGTCTAATCTGCATGCTGACCGGGATCTCGTGCCTGAAGCCGTTCTTCATGCTTTTCCAGACCGCGCTGGTGAAGAGAAGGCTGTCATACGTGTCAATCTTATTCTCAAACGAGGCTGTGTACTGGGTGGTGATGTCATGATACCACCTGCTCTTCCCTACAGGTTTCCTCGGTTTGAAAGGGTAAATGCGCGAGACGGTAAGGCTTCCCTTGGGCAGGTTAAGCATCATTGTTTTGTTCTGCACGTTCTGCGACTGGTTCAGGCTGGTGGAGAAACTTATCGGAGTACCTGCCCATGATTTCGAGTAACTGATGCTTGACTGCCTGGTGGTTGTCACATGATCTGCCACCTCATAGCTGTTATTCTTGTCATACCCGCTCGACCGCATGTTCACGCTGGCGGAGAACCGCGAGCCCGGATTGGCCTTGGCATCCTGCGAATGTGACCAGTTGATGCTGTAGTTGGCGTTCTTACCGTAATCAGGCATCCCCTTGTAACTGGTGACGTTATTTGCATAGCTGAAGCCGAAGGTTCCTGAATAGCGGTAGCGGAGGCGGTATGATGTCGAGGCATCGGCAAGCCAGGTCCCGTTTGTGTAGATCGTTCCCGTCAGTTTCAGGTCAAAGTAATCGCTTAAAGCGAAGTAGTATCCGCCGTTGGAGAGGAAATAGCCTCTGCGGGCCTCCTGGCCGTATTTTGGCATGACAATGCCTGATGCCCGTTTCTGCTGTACCGGGAAGAACCCGAAGGGAAGCACCAGCGGCAGTGGGATGTCTGCCACAACCATATAGGCAGGCCCCGAGACGATCTTTTCGCCCGGGTACACCTTAGCCCTGGGGAGGGAGAGGTAGAAATGAGGATCCTCCGCATCACATGTGGTGAACTTGCTCCGGTTGACGTGCAGCGTCCCGTCCTCATGCCTCTTGGTTGTCAGGCTCTGGAGAAAGCCCCCCTCCTGCTCGGTTGTGACATTGCGGATAACTCCCTTTTTCGATTTAAAGTTATAATTAAGCTCCTTCGATTCAAACTCCTCCGACCCATCCTTGTATTTAGGCAATCCTACCGGGTTGCCCGCGGAATCGGTCCTGAAAGTAGCATAAACGGATCCTGTCTCCATGTCCAGTACTATGGAGTCAGCTGTGAGCTCGATGGTTCCGTATGTGACTTTGGCATTCTTCACCAGGCTGACTTTTTTCGACCGCATGTCAGTCTTCATGTAACCGTCAGAGTTATAGACAATAGGTTCATCCACTGCGTCAGGTGAAATGATCAGTGCCGGTTTCCCTGCGGAAGTATCCGGGAAGCCGAAGGGGACGGTATCATTGAGGAAGGCAGGTGCCTCTGTCAGTCGCCGCTGTGCTGTTGCAGAGGTGTCGGGGATTATTTTCCGAAGTGTGTCAGGCTTTGTAAGCTCCTGCGCAAACAGTGAGGTCTGCAGGATAAGCGGCATGAAAATTGACACAAAGAATCTTTGTGGAGTAAAATGTAAGTTAAATGCTATTTTTGCGTATTCAATAAGCATCTGTGAAGAACCAGCGACAAAACTAATTAAAATTCGCAAAGCAGTAATGCGGCAACGTACCAAAATAAGAGGGTTAAGAGTTATTCCGGCCTGCTTCATAATGATGGCAGCAATAAGCATGCCGTCAGGTGCCTGGTCACAATCGCTTCCCGCGGAAGATGAGTGGGTGGTGGTAATTGATGCCGGCCATGGGGGAAGGGATCCCGGGGCTGTCGGTGCAAAGGCGAAGGAGAAGAATATCAACCTGTCTGTGGCTCTCAGGACTGGCAAATATATAGGTGACAACCTTAAGGATGTGAAGGTGATTTACACACGTGATGACGATACATTCATAGGGCTGGCTGAAAGAGCTGAGTTTGCCAATA
>DAIDJT010000042.1:8144-12941 GCA_027451265.1 Bacteroidales bacterium
GACCTGTTTATCTCAATCCATTCAAATGCAATGACTGACAAGCGGTTCACCGGGGCTGAGACCTATGTGCTTGGCCAGACGATGGATGAGGCCAACCTGCAGGTTGCAATGAAGGAAAACTCGGTAATTACTCTTGAACAGGGATACGAAACGAAATACGAAGGCTTTGACCCCAATTCGGTAGAGTCATATATTATCTTCTCCCTTATGCAGAACACCTATCTCAGGCAGAGCACTGAATTGGCCACAATGATTCAGAGCCAGTTCAGGGACAGGGTTGGCAGGAAGGACAGGGGTGTAAGGCAGGCAGGATTCCAGGTGCTGTGGCGGACCACAATGCCTTCAGTACTTGTGGAACTGGGTTTCATCACAAATGCCGAGGAAGAGAAATTCCTTGTTTCAGAGCAAGGGCAGGATTACCTTGCTTCTGCCATTTTCAGGGCATTCCGTGACTATAAGCAGGCTATTGACAGCAGGTCGGGTATCCGTAACGGAAACGGTGTGACCCGGAAGGGCATCGCGGCAGCCACGGCTGATACATCCACAGGCGGGACGAACCGGACAGCAGAGGCCCCGGTGACTTCCCGGAACGATTCCACAACCCCGGTAAAGACCGGGAATGATACCACCAGCCAGGTAAAGACCGGGAACAATACGGCTCCACCAGTCAGCAACGGAAATGTTGGCACAACCACGGTGAAGACCGTGAGTGCCACCACTCCGCAGGCCGCCCGTACGGAAAAAGTACCCGCCCCCGCAGCAGATGAGATTGTGTTTATGGTTCAGGTTGCCGCCATGCCGGCAGGCAGGGAACTGAGTCAGGGGCTGCTGAAGGGCATTGAGACGGTAACCAGGATAGAAGATGGGGAACGGACCAAATATGCGGCAGGAAAATACGTTTTGTATGATGACGCCCTGAAATACAGGCGGACGCTTACAGGCAGATTCCCCGACGCATTTGTAATTGCCGTCAGGAACGGAAAGATAATGCCTCTGAGAGAGGCCATTGAAGCACAGAAAAGAAAACAGCAGACAAATGAAGATATCCCATGAGGTTAAAGTCGGTGCCGTAGCACTGATTACAATTATTGCATTCATACTGTTATTCCAGTTTCTGAAGGGTACCGCACTCTTCACCAGTACCGACACCTATCATGTTGTCTATGGCAACATCGCCGGGCTTACTGAGTCTAACCCGGTGGAAATCAACGGGTACCAGGCCGGCGTGGTACAGGAGGTGAAGCTGGTCAATGACGGTTCCGGGAAAATTCTGGTATCCCTCTCTGTTGACAAGCACTTCAATATACCCAGGGACACAAAGGCGGAGATAACCACCGCGACCCTCATTGCCGGCATGAAAATAGTGCTCCGCATGGGAGAGAGCACGGAAATGTGCAACAATCATGACACAATCTCAGGATATGTGGCCACCTCAATCATTGACAGGCTGAGTGAAACCATCAGCCCGCTGGAAGGCAACATCACCAATATGGTCATAAAGCTTGACTCGGTGATATCGGCTCTTAACAGCGTCTTTACCCCGGGGATGACTGAAAATATCCACTCAACCATGTCAAACGTCAGTGATGTCACTGCCGGCCTGAAGGAGATTTCTGACAGCAGGAAGGATGAGCTCATGGATGCCATCAGTGAGATACAGGCATTTACCGCAATGCTTTCGGCAAACAGTGCAACCCTTGATTCCACCCTTAAGAATATCAACGGGATCTCGGAAGCCGTTGCCGGGGCAGGTCTGGAGACCTCACTTGCCTCCCTACGGTCATCGCTGACCGGGCTTGATACAATTGTCACCGGAATCAGCCGGGGAGAAGGATCAGCCGGAAAGTTTGTCACCAATGACAGCCTTTACACAAACCTGAGCAATTCACTCCGGAGTCTTGACCTTCTGCTCCGCGACATGAAGGAAAATCCAAAGAAATATGTCCATTTCTCCCTTTTTGGCAGAAAGGCCGAGTAATTTGTTGAAATAATACTAAACTTTAGATTATCATCCTGTTGCAGCTCCCTAAAGGGGGAACAGGCACAACATGGTATTTCAGGATAGAGATATCTTCAATTTGTAAAGGGCTGTGTTACATCTGATTCATTTTAATATACTGATTTTATGCGTATTATAGATTTTGACCAATGTTTGTCAATTTAAGGGACTGATGTTCATTACAGTATAGAATAAATGGGAAAGTCAATAGCAAAAAATTTTTTTTTTTACCTTTTTTTTTACAAATATTGTCCCGGGTTTCAGCACCACAAAAAAGCTACCCCTTTTTAATTTCAATCTGAATGAACAAGTCACATGATGAGGTTTGGAATAATTGTCTCGAAATAATCCGTGACATTATTCCTTCGGCCAGTTTTAAAACCTGGTTCGAGCCTATTGTTCCTCTCAGGCTCGAAAAAAACGTACTAACAATACAGGTGCCAAGCCCTTTCTTTTACGAATATCTTGAAGAGCAGTACATTGACATCCTCCGCAAGACCCTGAGGCGGGAAATTGGGAATGATGCCAAGCTTGAGTACAACATCATAATGGAGAATTCAGGCTACACCAACGGGAAGCCTTATACGGTGAGGTACCCGTCAAGGAACAAAGCCGATCTTCAGAACAAGCCTATGCAGGTGCCCTTTGAGGCCACTCAGCCTGCAATCAGGAACCCGTTTATCATACCCGGGATCAAGAAGCTTCACTTTGATCCCAGGCTCAATCCCGACTATTCATTTACCAACTTTGTAGAAGGTGAATGCAACCGTCTGGCGCGCTCCGCCGGTATAGCCGTGGGGAACAATCCCGGCGGCACCGCATTCAATCCGCTCATGATCTATGGTGATTCAGGCCTCGGCAAGACTCACCTGGTTCAGGCCATCGGAATCCTGGTCAAGGAGAAGTATCCTGACAAGACCGTTCTGTATGTCAATGCCAACAAGTTCCAGACACAGTTTGTGGAGTCAATCAGGAACAACAACAAGAATGACTTCCTCCATTTTTACCAGATGATTGACGTTCTCATAATTGATGACGTCCACGAGTTTGCGGGCAAGGAGAAGACGCAGGACACTTTCTTCCACATATTCAATCACCTTCACCAGTCTGGCAAGCAGCTCATTCTCACCTGTGACAAACCTCCGGTGGAACTCCAGGGGATGGAGCAGCGTCTTCTCTCACGCTTCAAGTGGGGTCTGCTGGCAGATCTTCAGAAGCCGGATTACGAGACCAGGCTGGCCATCCTTAGAAAGAAGGCATACAATGACGGCATAGAGCTGCCGGATGAAATCTTTGAATTCCTGGCAGAGAACATCTCCTCCAACATAAGGGAACTTGAATCAGGGCTCATATCGCTTTATGCGCAGTCAACCCTTAACCGCAAGGAGGTGACACTCGAGCTGGCCCGCCAGATGGTTGACAGGCTTGTCAACACTCAGCGCAGGGAGATTACAATTGATTATATCCAGAAGGTGGTCTGCGAATATTACAAGATCCCGGTTGACCAGATGCAGGGCAAAACCCGCAAGAGAGAGATTGTCCAGGCAAGGCAGGTTTCAATGTATTTCTCAAAGAACCTGACCAAGGCTTCCCTTGCCAGCATTGGCTCATCCATCGGAGGAAAGGATCATGCCACCGTGCTTCACGCATGCAAAACCGTCAACAATCTTATTGACACTGACCGTCATTTCAGAAACCAGATAATTGAAATAGAGAAAAAGCTTAAGGTA
Source organism: Bacteroidales bacterium (assembly GCA_027451265.1). Taxonomy (GTDB): domain Bacteria; phylum Bacteroidota; class Bacteroidia; order Bacteroidales; family VadinHA17; genus SR-FBR-E99. The sequence continues at coordinate 11,874 of DAIDJT010000042.1, forward strand.
TGAAAGCTGACAATAACAGACTGAAGGAAGAGTTCTTCAGGTTATACGGGGACAGGGACAGGGAGCCTGTCCTTTTTTATTCACCCGGAAGAGTAAATCTCATCGGGGAGCATACTGACTACAACGGTGGTTATGTTTTTCCCTGCGCGCTTGATTTCGGGACCTCACTCCTGGTGCGGGTCAGCGCCGGCCAGGAAATCAGGATGAACAGTCTCAATATCCCCGGCGAGGCAGTAATTCAGATTGCCCTGAATTACATGCCGGTTCCGAAGAGCTGGACCAACTACCCGGTGGGTGTAATAAATGAATTTGCACGCAAGGGAATAGCAGCTCCTCCAATGGAAATGCTTTTTTCGGGAGACATTCCCAATGGTGCAGGTCTCTCCTCCTCTGCGTCAATAGAGATGGTCACGGCTGTTGCAATTAATGAACTTACAGGTGCAGGGCTGGAGATGATTGAGATGGTGAAGATGAGCCAGAAGGCCGAAAACGGCTTCGCAGGGATGAATTGCGGCATCATGGACCAGTTTGCAGTGGGCTTCGGGAGGAAAAACCATGCAATTAACCTTAACTGTGATTCACTTGAGTACCGGTACGCGCCTGTCAACCTGGGTGACAGGAAACTGATCATTACAAACACAAACAAACGAAGGGGACTTACCGATTCAAAGTACAACGAGCGGCGCTCGGAATGCGACAAGGCTGTGGAGTACATCTCAGCACACAGGCCCATTCGTAACCTTAGTGAGCTGACTGTCAGTGATCTCTGGATGGTTGACAGCTATATTCCTGACCCTGTCATAAGAAAGAGGGCAAAGCATATAATAACTGAGAACGGGAGAACTCTTGATGCCATCAAAGCTCTCGAAAACAATGATATAGATCTCCTGGGCAGGCTGATGAATGAATCACATGACTCACTCTGCAATGATTATGAAGTAACCGGCTCAGAGCTTGACACCCTGGTGTACGAAGGGCGGAAGCTTCCGGGTGTGGCGGGCTCAAGGATGACCGGTGCCGGTTTTGGCGGTTGTACTGTGTCAATAGTTGAGTCACAGCATGTTGACA
>DAIDJT010000043.1 GCA_027451265.1 Bacteroidales bacterium
AAGGGCTTCGTCCCGAACCACTGGCATAATGACTGCATGGGCGGACTGGGTTACCTGAAGAGCAGGAAGATCAGGTCATACGCCAACACCCTGACGCAGCAAATAGCCAGGGAAAAGAAGCTCCCGGTTCCGGATACCGGATTCACTGACTCACTGATCCTCCGGCTGGGCAGGAAGGAGATCCGCTGTCACTTCCCGGGAGCCGCACATTCAACAGATAATATAGTAATATGGATACCTTCTGAGAAAATCCTTTTCCCGGGCTGCATCTGCAAGAGCTCTGACGCAGGTAACCTTGGAAACACGGCCGATGGTGACCTGGCGGCATACTCCGCAACAGTGGAATGGATCATCAATAAGTTCCAGGATGCCAGTACAATCATTCCCGGACACGGCGCACCGGGCGGGCCGGAGCTTCTGACACACACACTTTCACTGACCGGGAATAAATAAGCGCAATAAATGTCACAGGAAAACAATGAACCTCTGAAAAAAGGCCTCACGGAGCTTGGACTCACACCGGAGATGAGGGACTACATCAGCAAAAACCTGCCGGAGGGTACCCATATCGCCAGGGTGATACGCGAGCACCGCGAGCGGTACGCCGTTTCTGACGGTGAGAACGAGTATGACGCCGAGATAACCGGCAACATGAGATACTCGGCCGTCTCACGGAAGGATTTTCCGGCAGTGGGCGACTGGGTGACAATCACTCCTTATGGTCCTGACCAGGCAATAATCAATATGATACTGCCCCGCAAGTCGGTACTTGCCCGCCAGGCAGTGGGAAAACCCGGTGAGATTCAGATCATTTCTGCGAATATTGATTATGCCTTTATAGTTCAGGCCATCAGCAACAACTTCAATATCAACAGGCTCGAGCGATACCTGACGATCTGTTACACTGCCGCGATAGAGCCTCTGCTGGTGCTGAGCAAGATCGACCTCGTAAGTCCGGAAGAGACGGAGGAAGCAGTCAGGGCTCTCGAAAAACGTGACAGGCAGGTCAGGCACATACTGCTCAGTAACCTTACCAGGGAGGGAGTTGACAGGGTGATCAGCATAATGGAAACAGGCAGGACATACTGCGTGATAGGGTCATCGGGAGTCGGGAAGTCGACTCTAATCAACACGCTCCTTGAGAGGGAAGCCCTCAGAACAGGGGCAATCAGCAGCAGCACGAACAAGGGCCGGCATGTGACCGAGCACCGCGAACTGTTTGTACTTGGGAACGGCAGCATCATTATTGACACCCCGGGGATGAAGGAACTGGGTCTGACCGATGACTCATCGGGCCTGAGCACCACTTTCCGCGAGATAGCTGATGTGGCCGCGGAGTGCAGGTATCCCGACTGCCGGCATGTCAATGAGACCGGGTGTGCGGTGGTGGAGGCGGTCGAAAAGGGTGACATTGACAGGGATTCATATGAAAATTACCTTAAGATGCTGAAGGAGCAGGAGAGGTTCACCACCACCGTTGCCGAGAAGAGAAGGAAGGAAAAGCAATTTGGCAAGGTCCTGAAGGACTACCACAGGATTCAAAGGAAAAACGAGGAAGAGTAAGAGGAATTGCGATTTGCGATTTGCGAATTGCGAATTGCGAATTTCGAGGTGCGAATTGCGAATTGGGAATTGGGAATTTCGAGGTGCGAATTGCGAATTTTAATTAAATTTTCAATACAGTCATGAACGAGGAATTGTTTAACCGGAGTCTGTATTATCTTGATATTCTGTGCAACAGGATAGGGGAGAGGTGTGTGGGCAGCGAAGGTAACAGGGAGGCGACCCGTTTTCTTGAGAAGGAACTGACAGCTGCAGGCTGGCAGACATCAGCAACTGAGTTTGATGCCATAGACTGGAGGGACGGCGGTGCAAGGCTTGAGTGCGATGGCAAAACCTTTGAGGCATTTACCGGACCCTATTCCCTCCCGTTCAAAGGCAGCGCCACTATGCTGGCAGCCTCAACAGCTGATGAGCTGAAGCTGCCGGAGATGGCAGGAAAGATCATCCTGTTGCATGGTGAGTTAGCCAGGGAACAGCTGATGCCAAAGAATTTTGTTTTCTATAATCCCGAAGAACATCAGCAGATAATCCGGCTTCTCGAGAATGGTAAACCTGCAGCCATCATCGGTGCAACAGGAAGGAACTCAGCCCTGGCCGGTGGCGTTTACCCGTTCCCGCTCATTGAGGACGGCGACTTTGACATACCCTCGGTCTATATGACGGAGGAGGAAGGAAGAAGGCTGCCCCCGCACGCCGGCAGCAAAGTCATCCTCGCGTCAGAATCAGAACGTATTCCCGGCAAGGGATATAACATAATTGCGGTTAAGGGTCGTGAAAATGCTGACAGAATTGTTGTTTCGGCTCATATCGATGCCAAGAAGGGCACACCCGGTGCCATCGATAATGCCACCGGGGTTATAACGCTGCTGCTGCTTGCAGACCTGCTCCGGGATTATGACGGGATACATCAGATTGAACTGGTTGCATTCAACGGTGAGGATTACTATGCCGTTCCGGGACAGATGAGCTACATAGCGGCAAACCAGGGAAAATTCAGCTCGATGATTCTCGATATCAATATTGACGGTGCCGGCTACCAGGAGGGGCCATCGGCATTCTCGGAGTTCAACCTGCCGGAAGAGCTGTTGGCGAAGCTGATACGAGTCATTGACGGCTACCCGGGAATAACCACCGGACCTCAGTGGCCGCAGGGTGACCATAGCATCTTCGTGCAGTTCGGGGTGCCTGCCGTGGCCGTGACCTCAAGGTGGTTCATTGACAATATGGAACATCAGGATCTGACCCACACCCCGAAGGACAGGCCGGAGATAACTGACTGCGGCAAGCTTGTTGAGATAGCAAAAGCGCTGAATGATTTTATCCGGATGATTTAGCCGGCGAAATGAGATCATTTTTGTCACAACTATTTGATATCCTGGATGAAATAATTGGTATTTGTACAGACACTAATCCGTTACGCAAATGAAAACAAGAATTATGCTTTTCCTGGTGATTATGCTTTCGGGAGGCCTGACGCTTACATCTGAAGGTCAGACACCTGCCGCGCCCGTCAAACCAGCCCTGATTGTAATTGACATTCAGAACGCATTCCTTCCCATGATCCCTGAGGCTGACAAGTCGAAGGCAATGGCAAATATCAGTTATTATATCTCCCTGTTCAGGCAGCACGGTTACCCTGTGGTCCTTGTCTACCATCACGGGGAGGAATACGGGGTGAAGCCGGGAACTGAAATCTTCGAATTTCCCCAAACGGTACCCATAAAACCTGAAGATCCAAAGGTAATAAAGACCTATCCTGACGCATTCAACAAGACAGATCTTGACAAAGTGCTTAAGGAGCACGGCTGCAATACGCTGTTCCTCACAGGCCTTAGCGCTGTGGGATGCGTCCTTGCCACATATATCGGGGCAAATAATCATGATTACAGGGCATTCCTTGTCAAGGATGCAATAATGAGCCATAATTCGGAGTACACAAATAACATTGAAATTATGTTTGATGCCGTAGGTTCCGAGGTGGTCAAAATGGTTCTGGAAACTGCCGGGAAATAACCGGTACCGGCCCCGGAAGATCTTTCAGGAATCCGTCCGGCACAAAAAAGCCGCCCCGGAAGATCTTTCAGGAATCCGTCCTGCACAAAAAAACCGCCCCGGAAATCCAGGGCGGCAAGTGTATAAAAAAAGAACGTGCCGGTTATTCCTTGATGAATCTCTTCATTATTGTTGCGCCGGGAGAGATGAACCTGATGAAATAAATCCCCTTCCTGAGCTGTGACACCTCGATAATCATCTGGCTATGACTGTTGCAGACCTCATTCAGGCATTTGTTGCCAGTCACATCAAATATCTCGATCATTGTTATACCATCAATATGGTCAGCAATGAGTTCACTCTTTACAGGGTTGGGGAAGATCTTTATCCTTTCAGAAAGTGACTGTGCCAATGAATCCGTTGCAGCTGACCTGGCCTGGAAAGGCCGGACGTCACCTGTCTGTCCGGATGCCGTGGTCAATGAAAGGATGAACAGGCAGCAAGTGATTGATGACAAGATAATTCCGGGTAAATGTCGTTTCATAGGCGAATAGTCAGTCATTAAGCGAGGTTAGTCGTCATCGCATCAAATTTAACTGATGCAACTGCACTTTATACTCCGCAAAAGGCATAAATGTTTCAAACTTTAACAAGTTATCAACAAAATTTTTTCACAGGTTCTCCGTTGTGGCGCGGGAAATCATAACGTGACATGTCATGTCCATTATAAGTCATTGAAGGAATTGCTTAAAAAAATTAACTTTGGGGCCTTAAATTGAAAACAACTCAAAAATTCCTTAACGTGAAAAGAGCATTTATAATCATTATGACAGTTGCCCTCGTAGCCGTGTCATGCACAAGCGGGAAGAAGGAGGCAGTAAATCCCTTCTTCGCGGAGTGGAAGACCCCGTTCGGTGTTCCTCCCTTTGACCAGATAAAGAACGAACATTATCTTACTGCAATAGACTCGGGCATTGCCCTTGCCAGGCTGCAGATTGCCGAAATCACCGGCAATGAAGATGCCCCCACCTTTGCCAACACAGTTGCAAAATATGACAGGGCAGACGAGCTTCTGTCAAAAGTGGCCGCCGTCTTCTATTCGCAGACGAGCGCCAGCACCAATGATACCCTTGAAGCTCTCCAGATGGAGATAGCACCCAGGGTGTCAGCTTTCAGCGACGAGGTACTGCTCAACGCAGAACTCTTCGGCCGGATAAAGACAGTCTGGGAAAACAGGGATTCCACACAGCTAAGCGCTGAAGAGCTTTTCCTGCTCGACAACCTGTACAAGAGCTTTGTCCGCAACGGCGCCCTCCTTGGCCCGGAAGACCAGGAGAAGCTGAAGAAGATGAACCAGGAGCTCTCTGTCCTTACGGTCAGGTTCAGCCAGAATGTGCTGGCAGAGACAAATAATTTCAGGCTTGTGATCGAAAATGAGGCTGACCTGAAAGGCCTGCCTGAGAGTGTCATCACAACAGCTGCGGAGTTTGCAAAGGATGAGGGTCTGGAAGGCAAATGGGTCTTCACCACCCAGAAGCCGAGCATGATCCCCTTCCTGCAGTATGCTGACAACCGCGATCTGCGGAAAAAACTTTATGATGCTTACCTGAACCGCGGCAACCACGGAGATCAGTATGACAACAATAAAGTGCTTGCCGACATAGTAAGGCTAAGGGCAGACAGGGCCAAACTTCTGGGTTACAGGACCCATGCCGATATCGTTCTGGAGACCCGCATGGCCAAGACGCCTGGTAATGTCCTCAACCTGCTGAATGACCTGCTTGAAAGATCGCTTGTTGTTGCAAAGCGTGAGCGCGATGAGATGCAGAAGATAGCTGATGCCGGGGGTGATAAGGTCAAAATTGAGCCTCAGGACTGGTGGTACTATGCAGAGAAGCTCCGCAAGGAAAAGTATGACCTTGACGAGAACGAGCTGAGGCCTTATTTCAGCCTTGACAACGCCCGTGACGGTGCATTTGCCGTTGCCACAAAGCTATATGGTATCACCTTCACACGTATTAATGATATTCCGCTTCCCCACCGCGATGCACAGGCTTTCGAGGTGAAGGAAGCTGACGGAAGCCATGTGGGTGTGCTGTACATGGACTTTTACCCGCGCGAGAGCAAGCGTCAGGGTGCATGGTGCGGCAGCTACCGTGATCACCAGGTAACTGACGGCAAAGAGATCACCCCGGTAGTTACAATAGTGGGCAACTTCACCCCGCCGGCCGGTGACAAACCCGCACTGCTGAGCATGGATGACGTGCTGACACTCTTCCATGAGTTCGGGCATGGGCTCCAGGGACTCTTCTCGGAGAATACATATTCATCAACAACTGTCGCATGGGACATAGTTGAACTGCCTTCGCAGATTATGGAGCACTGGGCTACACAGCCCGAAGTGCTTGCCATGTATGCGAAGAACTATGAAACCGGCGAGGTCATCCCGCAGGCGCTGGTTGAAAAGATAAGGAACAGCAGCTATTTCAACACAGGTTTTGACAATGTCGAAATAATGGCTGCATCGCTTCTTGACATGGCGTATTATTCACTTGAGGCGCCTGTCAGTATAGAGACGCAGCAGTTCGAGAAGGAGACCATGCAGAAGATAGGCCTGATCCCCGAGATAGAGCCCAGGTACCGCTCAACCTATTTCCTCCATATGGTTGATGGCTATGATGCAGGCTACTATGTCTACACATGGGCGGCAGTTCTTGACAATGATGCTTTCGAGGCATTCAGGGAGAAGGGCATCTTTGACCAGGCCACAGCCACCTCATTCAGGAAGAACGTGCTGGAGAAGATGGGCACTATGGATGCTGAGCAGATGTACCTGAACTTCCGCGGACGCAAGCCGGAAATTGAGCCGCTTCTCAGGAACAGGGGACTTAACTGATAACAGGTCACCGCAGATTGCAAGGGGGGGCTGCCATCGGGGGGGAGGGCAGCCCCCCCCCTTGTTTTACAGGATCTCCTTCTGATATTGTGAGTTCACGAAAAGGATCGTCCCGGCCTCGTCATACCCGCCCAGGATTGTCTCGCCGTTCTGCCTGAGCATCTCCGGCCTGAACCCTGTCATCACCAGCGCGGCGGTGGCTGATCTCTCATTGATAAGGCCCTTGACCGAACCGCCATGCGTGATCTCAATGATCTCAATATTGTTTTCTGTTATGGGCAGACGTCCGGAGGAAACAAGTTCCGAAAGGGCCTGCTGTGTCTCCCCTGACTGGCCGGGCTTGCACGTGCTGAAGACCTTGATGAACGACTTTTTCCAGTCAGGGTGACCTGCAATGATGAAACTCAGAAGTATGAGGAGGCTGGCGTTTTCAGGTTCGTTGAAATCGATCCAGACATGTATCCCCTTGCTGTAGTTGATCTCCTTTGAGGCCGAGGCCAGCAGGCAGATATCAAAATCGCCTGCCTTGATCAGCCGCATGTTGTCAATGATCTCTCCCAGGTTCTCGGGATTCTCCTTGTCGTATTCAAACACTGCCATATTGTTTTCCATCCCCGAGATACCGGGTACCTGCATAGCCTGAACAATTGCTGATGTGTAGGAGGGAGATATTATAGTATCAACATAAACATGGTTATGTGATGTCTCGTAAAGTTCGATAAGCCGTTCCAGTTCCTCCTTCGCCTGCTGGCTTGTAACCCTTGAGTAATAACCGTCAATCCGGTGAAGGTACGTTCCGAACCCATAGCTGTATGAAAGCCAGTTAAGAAGCCTGAATGCCCGTTCCCTTTTAAATGAGTCCTTTGAGATACAGATGACTCCCGGCCTCCATTCCCTGTCCTTGCGTTTACTCTCCGACTTCTGAAGGTAAACCTGGAGATTCCGGTTGATCTGGAAGAGGACGTTGGCAAAGAGCGATTCCAGGCCGGTTCTGCTCTTATGGTAATGATTTATATATGAATACAGTATGATGATAAGGGTTGTTGCTGTCAGGGCATAGAGGGTGTTTATCCGGAACATCACAATTACTGCCACAACAAACCCCGTAAGTGACAGGTACCATTTGGACCTGAACGATGGCCTGTAGGAGGGTGATGACCCGAAATGGTTCAGGAATGAGATGAGGCACAGTGACCCGTATGTCACAAGAAAAAACATTGAGATTATCTCGGCCACAGCGTTCACATTGCCCAGTGCGACGAATGCGGAAGCTATCAGGAGGGTCACAATGGTTGCGTTCACAGGTTCGCCGTCACTGCTTCTTGCCGAGGAGAGCCACCTGTTCAGTCTCATGGAGGGGAACGAGGTGTCCTTTGCCAGTGCCTGCAGGGTCCGCGGGGCTACAAGCACAGATCCGAGGGCTGAAGAGAGGGTTGAGGCAGCGAGGCCCAGGGGGATAATGACAGCGCCTCCTATTGCAATCTTTCCCATAATCAGCTGGTCTTCGAGCATCTCCTCCGGTGAGGCTGAGACTGCAAGTTTCCAGATCACCATCATATATACGAGCATGCCTGTCACCGTTGCCACGATTGTTCCCACCGGGATAGCCCTGGCAGGATTACGCAAATCCCCTGACAGGCCCACGCCTGCCGTCATCCCGGTAAAGGCCGGGAAACAGATTGCAAAGACGATGAAGAAGTCGCTCATGTTGCGTATATCCCTGACGGGTAGTTCTCCGGTTGCCAGGCTGCCATGGGCAGGCCGGCCCAAAAAGAAGAGGAGAAGGGCCGCAAACAGTATTGCAATAACCGCATAGAGCATCTTCATTCCGGTGCCGGAACCCTTACGCAGGATCACCAGCCCGAGCACCAGCGTTGCCGGCAGGCTTATCACCTGCCGCGGAAGTACGACCGAGAAACGTCCGGCGACGAAATTGAAAAAGAATTCAAATGCCTCGGTAAAGGCGATAATGTAAAATGCGACGCTTATTGCCTGCGACATAAAGAGGGCAAAGCCGATGGTGGCCCCGATGTTTAGGCCGAATGACCTGGATATGATGAAGTATTCACCTCCGCCTTCTACCCTCTTGTTGGTAGCCAGTTCCGAAATGGCCAGTGCCGTAGGTATTGTCACGGCATGTCCCATCACTATTATCAGCATGGTGCCCCAGAACCCGAGGGTGCCAACTGCGAATCCGAAGCGCAGGAACAGGATGGCTCCGAGTATGGTTGAAATGGCCGTGAAATAGACAGGGGCCGTTCCGAATTTCCGTTTTGTGACAGTCGCTTCCACCGGTACGCGTTTAATAGTCAGGCAAAGATTCTTTTTGCATGATAAAGATGTAAAAAAAAGCTTGAAAGGAGTAAATTAATATCTTTATATCGAGGCCAGAACCATTATGTACCAGGAAACGGTTGCAGGATCAGATCTGACGGAGATAGAGGAGTTCCTAGGGAGGCTTGGACTTGACACTCGTCATTCGCGAAGGCTCCTTTACTGGGTCTACAGGCGGGGTATTAAGTCGTTTGAGGAGATTAATGACATCCCTTTAAAATCACTGCGTGTTTTATCGGAAAATGCGGTCACGGGCCTGAGTTCCCCGGTGACATCGGAGGTCTCCTCTGACGGTTCGGAAAAGTATCTTTTCACCACTCCGGGCGGTCTGATCCATGAAACTGTCTGGCTCCCTGACGGCAAACGGCGCACGGTATGTGTTTCAGTTCAGTCGGGATGCCGGATGGGCTGCCGCTTTTGTGCCACGGGTAAGAACGGGTGGCGGGGTGATCTGACGGCAGGTGAGATAATCAACCAGGTGGTAAGCCTCCCGCACGAAGTCACTCATATTGTCATGATGGGCATGGGTGAGCCGGGAGACAATATTGATCAGGTGATACGTGCCTGCCGTATACTTACTGCCGAGTGGGGCCTGGCAGCCGGAAGAAGCAGAGTCACCGTCTCTACCGTGGGGGTGACACCGTCAGTGCTACGGCTGCTCGGTGAGACTGAGTGCAATATTACCCTCAGTCTTCATTCACCTTTCCCTGACGAACGGCGTTCGGTCATTCCGGCCGAGGCACGATGGCCGTTCACTGAGACGCTTTCTTTGCTTAAGCAATATGACAACCGGATCAGAAGGCGTTTTACCGTTGCATATGTAATGATTGAAGGAAAGAATGATTCGCAGAGACACCTGGACGAGCTGAAGAAGCTTCTTGGCGGCACCGGCATAAGGGTGAACCTGCTTCCTTACCATCCTTTTGATGAGGATGATGCCCGAAGCTCTGACATGCCGGTAATGATGCGGTTCAAGCATGAGCTTGTGACATCCGGCATTGGTGCTTCGGTAAGGAAGTCAAGGGGAGCAGACATTGCGGCCGCCTGCGGAATGCTGTCGGCGAAAAGCAGATCCGGGGTTAAAAGAGAGAATAGTTTAAACTGAATTATATGAAAGGAATACCGTTGACAGCACTTTTGGTTATTATTACTTTTGCCGGCTGCGGCAAAAAAGAGGAGAACATGCCTGAGAAATACTCAATAATACCCAAACCGGTGGAACTGGTCATGGCAAGGGGAAACTTCCTCATTGACAGCAAGACAGAGCTTACAGTCTATCCGCTCAGTGACGAGATAACCCGGGTGGCCGGCTTCCTTGCCGGGATGCTGAGAAAAAGTGCTTCCGTTCCTTTACCCGTCAGTGAAGGGGCAAGGGAAGGAAGAAACAGGATAGTAATGGTGATTGATACTGCGGCTTCGGACAGCCCGGAAGGATATACTCTTTTGGTTACGGGGAGGAATATTGTACTGAAATCGCCGACGCCGTCCGGACTGTTCAGGGGTGTTCAGACAATCAGGCAGCTGCTTCCTCCCGAGGCAGAGACGGAAGGCGGGCTGACAGCCGGGGTGGCTGCGGAAGTGCCGTCGTGCTATATTTCTGATTATCCGCGGTTCAGCTATCGAGGCATGCACCTTGATGTATGCCGGCACTTTTTCACGGTTGATGAAGTGAAGCGTTATATTGATATCCTTGCCCTGCATAAATTCAATACGTTCCACTGGCACCTGACGGATGACCAGGGCTGGAGGATCGAGATAAAGAAATATCCTGAACTGACAGTCACAGGTTCGCAGAGAAAGGAGACTCTCATCGGTCATGGCGGGCGTCCTCCCTTCACATATGACGGAACGCCTCACGGAGGTTATTACACCCAGGAACAGGCGAGGGAAATTGTAAAGTATGCTGCTGAAAGATATATAACCGTTATCCCGGAGATTGAGATGCCGGGTCATGCAGTGGCGGCCATTGCCTCTTACCCGTGGCTGTCATGTACGGGTAACAGGCTCAATGTGCAGACAAGGTGGGGTGTGTTTGATGATGTCTTCTGCGCAGGGCGCGATACTGTATTTGCCTTCCTGGAGGATGTGCTTGACGAGGTGGCAGATATATTCCCGTCGGATTATATTCATATTGGTGGCGACGAGTGCCCGAAGGTGAGATGGGAGAACTGTCCAGCCTGCCAGAAGAGGATCAGGGAGGAGGGACTTGAGGATGAGCGCGAGCTTCAGAGCTGGTTTGTTACCCGAATGGAGAAGTATCTCAATTCAAAGGGGAAACGAATCATCGGCTGGGATGAAATCCTTGAAGGCGGACTTGCCCCTGAGGCTACTGTTATGTCATGGAGGGGCATCAACGGGGGAATTGAAGCTGCCAGGATGGGACATGATGCAATAATGACCCCAACCAGCTTTGCTTACCTCGATTATTACCAGGGTGAGCCCGGGGGTGAGCCTCTGGCAATAGGAGGATATGTGCCGCTCGAAAAGGTTTACTCATTTGAGCCTTTGCCCGCAGAACTGACGCCGGATGAACAGAAACACATACTGGGCTTTCAGGGCAATCTCTGGACCGAATACATATCCACCATTTCACATCTTGAATACATGGCTTTCCCGAGAGCGTTCGCCGTAGCGGAGACAGGCTGGACACCGGCGCTTAAAAAGGACTTCGAGGAGTTCCTCTCCAGGTTGGAGGTGCTTAAAAAGAGGTATGATCTTATGAAAATCAACTATTTCAAAGGTGACTACCGGGATCTGCGCGGGCAGGCAGAATAAGACAATTGAGTTATTTCATGAAAAAACAGGCAGAACCAACAGCAATGGAACCATCGGATATTGAAGCGAAGACGCCGGGAGCAGAGTCATGGGAAAAACTGTTCCTGGAAACACTTGGCAGGTCGTCACGCAAACCCTTCAGTGGAACAATCAAGGTATGTGACCAGGTCCTCGAACTTTTTGACAGTGCCAACCAGTTCTTTTACCTGTCTGATTATTCAAGCCTTAGAATGCTGTATGTCAGCCCGAATATTTTTCATGTGCTCGGTTTCCAACCGCATGAATTTGATTTCCGGACGCTGTTTGAGATGATTCACCCTGACGACCGGAAGCCTGTATTCGAGGTGGCAAAGATGGTACTGAACAGGGAGATGACCTATATCTCGGGTAACACAGACAGGCATGTGGTTCTTTACATGTCATACAGGGGTGCCAGGAAGAGCGGCAGGTACAGCAGAATTTCGCTGACTATCTCGCGGCATATAGATCCTGTCGGAGGAGTATATGATATGGGAGTGATCCGTGACATAACGCATGTTCGGTGCGGCACGAGGGTCAATTTTGCACTGCTTGGTAGAAGGCCCATAGGGGAGCTGCCGGCGATTATTCCCGATGGAGGGAACACTATATCCAAAAGGGAACAGGAGATAATTTATTACATATCAATGGGATACTCAAGCAGGAAGATTGCCTGCGAACTGAATCTCAGCGAGCACACGGTCAACACACACCGCAAGAATATCCTCAGGAAAACCGGTACGCGGAACCTTGTTGATATGCTGTTATATGCGGCAACAAACGGCATCATTTAAAAATACCCAAAAATGGGTATTGCCAGAAAAAAATGGTCTCCTTAGTTTTGCCATGCAAGCAGAATAACAGAGGAGTTTAAGGATTAGTGTTTTTTAGATTCCCCGTTTCCTCTCTCCGGCTTACAATGGTACTTCTTTTTTTGCCGGAAGAGATAATAATACTGCCCATCCCCCTGGGCAGTATTTATTTTTGCTTATTGATAAGCTGCAGGAGATGTTCGGTTTCGTAGCCACCGGTCACCCTTATCCATTCCTTACGGCTGCCACAGATGACGAAGCCGTGACCGGTGAATAGATGCTTGCTTTCGGAGTTGTTATCCAGTATGTTGCACCAGAGCTGATGCAGCCCGAGCGTATCGAAGGCATAACTGATGAGGCAGGTAAGTGCGGCTGAAGCGTAACCTCTTTTCCTGTCTGCCGGATCGGCTATCAGGATTCCCACGCCTGCTCTTTTGTGGTAGTGATCGAAATCATAAAGGTCAATGGTCCCGATGGTCCGTTCACCTGGCAATACCTCAATCATGAGCCGGAGCTGCCCGGTCTCGTATATGCTTTTCCGGGAAC
>DAIDJT010000044.1 GCA_027451265.1 Bacteroidales bacterium
GAAACCGGATCGCGCAGTACCCTGACAGGTGATGATGTACGTGACTCAACGGCTGCGACAAGGGCTTCACCGGTGATAAATCCCTTCATTCGTTTCCCGAACTCTTTAAATCCCTCCCTCAGCCTGGCAGAAATATCTGCAGGCAGCCATTCGTGCAGCAGCGATGGAGTCAGTCCGGGGAAATAGGATGCTTCAGGCAGTGAGGCTGAAGCTTTTCCCTCAACAAAGTCGGTCAGTCTCTGTGCAGGGGCGCGTTGGGTCATGCCACCCTCCTTCCAGGCCAGTTTCTCCAGCGCTGTCTGGAATGCGGTACCGGCAAGCGGTCCGGTGCCGTAACGGATTGCATCCTCCTCTCTTATCTCGGTAACGATGCCGCTGTTGGCCCACCTGGAGTTGCGGTGCGAGGGCGACATTCCGTTCACCACCACCTCCCCGGGAGCAGTGGCTGCAGGGACCATAAACCCTCCCGGGCACATGCAGAAAGAGAACACGCCTCTCCCGCCGATCTGCGAGACAAGGTTATAGGCAGCTGCAGGGAGGTAATCTCCGCGAGACCTGCCGTGATATTGTATCCGGTCAATCAGTTCCTGGGGATGTTCCACCCTCACCCCCATTGCAAATGGTTTGAATGCGAGCCTTACTCCTGCCCCTGAGAGCATCGAGTGGATGTCGCGTGCCGAATGGCCTGTTGCAAGTATCAGGTCATCGGCCCTGAAGGTTTCATTGCCATTGACTTCAACTGCGCGAAACCGGCCATCGCTGATTGTGATGCCGGTGATCCGTCTGCCGAACAGCAACTCACCGCCGGCATTAATAATTGTATTCCTTATTGAGGTGATGATTCCAGGAAGCCTGTCAGTACCAAGATGAGGGTGAGCCTCATAAAGTATGGCAGGGTCTGCCCCGTGCAAAACGAGTAGTTCCAGTACCCGCCTGTTGTCGCCCCTCTTTTTTGACCTCGTGTACAGCTTTCCGTCAGAGAAGGTGCCTGCCCCGCCCTCGCCAAAGCAGTAGTTTGAGTCAGGGTCAACCAGGTGCTGCCTGCTTATTGCAGCCACATCCCTTTTGCGTTCACTCACCTCCCGGCCCCGCTCGAGGATAACAGGTTTCAATCCGGCTTCAATGAGCGCAAGGGCAGCAAAGAGTCCGGCCGGACCGCTGCCGGCAATCAGCACCTCCCGTGCATGGGAGACGTTGGCAATCTTCAGGGGTTCTATCTGTGAAGCCGTTTCGCCGGGAGGGACAAGCTGTACCGTTATGTTAACCTTGATATCTGGTTTTCGTGCATCAACGGAGCGCCTGAGGATAAGTACCGCAAAATCCTTCCTGCCTGTCTTTTTTTCGAGGTATTGCCTCAACGCCTCCTCATCAGATGCGACATGCGGGGGCACCACCAGGTTGAGTTCCTCCGGCATGACTATTCAAAATGGAATGAGAGCTGCCAGATCTGTGACCTCAGTGAACCTATGGAATTGGCATATTCCGGAAAACCGGGATAAGGTTCATGCACCAGTACGTCACGAATCCCGGTAGACATCTTGGCCTCAATTGTAAGCTTGAAATAAGGAAGATAGAAGTCAATGCCCGCACCAACCTCATAATAAAGATCCGGCCTTTTCAGCCTGACATAGACCGGCCTGTCAATATCATATTCCTTCTTGCCTGCCAGGTCATAGCGGAAATTAGCTCCTGCAAGGAGATAAGGCCTGCTGTTGTTCAGCCTCATTCCTTTTGCCTTCAATGACAGCGGGAACTCGAGAAAGGATGACTCCAGGACCTGGGTTTCTCCCCACTTGCTTCCGGACGCGTCATAAAAATTGATGTTTCTCTGGCCGAAAGAGACACCCGGAAGAAACCTGAGGTCAAGATAGGTTGAAGGCCTGTAGTCCGTGACAATCTGTATATTGATACCCGGCTTCAGGCTTACTACCTCTGCCCTGAGCTCTGAGTCTGTCTTCATCTTCACCAGGAAATCCATGGTGTTGATGCCCATGCTGAAGCCGAAATGGAGAAGCCTGTCGTCATAATTCGAGTCGTTTCTTGGCTTCGCCTTCTGGGCAACCAATATTAATGGCATCAGAAGCAGAAGGATGATTATGGCAGTTCTTTTATACACTCTTCCGGACGGTCCTGTTTAATAAAACGGGATTTTTAGGTTTTATTGTGCGGCAGGTACTCCGGGTTTGAACCCGGTATAAATACTTGCGATGCCTCCTGTAAGTCTCTTCTGCTTCACACGGGTGAATCCGGCTTTCACGAGCAGTTCAAGAAATTTTTCATTATCCGGGAATGCCATTACGGATTCCGGAAGGTATGTATAGGCTGAGCTGTCGCCTGAAATTCTGTGCCCGATGCCCGGAAGGATTCTTCTGAAATAAAAGCCATAAATCTGTCTGAAAGGGAACCACGTGGGCCGTGAAAACTCCAGCACCATTATCATTCCGCCTGGCCTGAGTACACGGCACATCTCAGTCAGTCCGCCCAGGGTGTTTTCAAAATTGCGGACACCGAATGCTGACATCACAGCATCAAAAGTGCCCTCGTCGAAGCCAATTGAAGAGGCATCACCTCTCATCAGCCCGATCCTGTCACTGTAGCCCAGTCTTTCAACCTTGCGGCGGCCTTCCTCGAGCATCCTGGTACTGATGTCAATGCCGGTGATCTTTTCCGCTCCCAGTCTCAGCGCTTCAATGGCCAGGTCACCTGTTCCAGTAGCCACATCAAGTATCCGATTCGCCCTGCAGTTCCTCCCTACAAGGTTCACGGCCCTCCTTCGCCAAAGGCGGTCTGTCCCGAGCGAAAGAAGATGGTTCAGACGGTCATAATGCTTCGATATCGAATCGAACATTTTTTCCACCTGCTGAGCCGAAGGGCCATTCCTGACTGTAGTGTCCTCCATGAAATTCAGATCCTTTGCCTGATTTTGTTTTACTGCATCACTGACCGCCCGGTTCACGTCTTTAAGACGTAATAAATGGATCATTTCCGGGCCAGGCGGCAAAGATACCCTTAATATTTCTACATTTACCACTCCTAATAGAGTTATACCAAATGAGAAAAACAGTGCTTATAACGGGGGCGACTTCGGGGATTGGCGAAGCAGTTGCGGTAAAATTTGCAGAATCATCTGACAAACTGATCATTACAGGCAGAAGAAAAGAGAGACTTGATGAGCTTGAAGCACATTTGAAAAGCACCTTCGGGACTGATGTGCTTTCGCTTTGTTTTGACGTAAGGGAAAGAACTGAGGTGGAAAAGTACCTCGGCGAACTGCCCGGAGACTGGAGACAGATAGACATACTTGTCAACAATGCAGGACTGGCAGCAGGTCTCAGCCACATTGACGAGGGTGATACGGATGACTGGGACAGGATGATAGACACCAACGTAAAGGGCCTTCTCTACGTAACCAGGGTGGTTGCCCCGATAATGGTCAGCAGGGGCACGGGACATATTTTCAATATCGCCTCTATTGCAGGCAAGGAGATTTACGAGAACGGAGCCGTGTACTGTGCCTCAAAGCATGCAGTCGATGCTCTTTCAAGGGGTATGCGCATTGACCTTCTTAAGCATGGCATAAAGGTGACCAACATTGCGCCCGGCATGGTTGAGACGGAGTTCTCGCTGGTGCGCTTCAAGGGAGACTCAGACAGGGCGGCAGGTGTTTACTCCGGGCTTGAACCGCTTACCGGGGAGGACATTGCAGGCGTGATCCATTATTGTGCAAACCTTCCTGATCATGTCTGCATCAGTGACCTGGTCATAACCCCGAAGGCACAGGCAAACGCAACAAACACTTTCAGAAAAAACAAATAACCATGAAAAGAAAGTTTTTTGCAGCATTATTTTTTGCAGCGCTCTTCTTCAGCGCAACAGTAACTCTCAGTGGCATTGACACCTCCGACACAAGGATGCTGTCGCAGCCGGCTGTAAGCAAATCACACATCGCATTTATCTACGCAGAAGATCTGTGGGTAATGAATGCTGACGGAAGCAATCCGAGAAGACTCACCGTGGATGAAGGCATTGAAGGCGAACCGTGCTTCTCCCCTGACGGAAGTCTGATAGCATTCAGTGCCCAGTACGACGGGAACACGGACGTATTTGTGGTTCCCGTTGAGGGCGGTGTGCCTCAGAGGCTCACCTGGCACCCTGGCGGTGACGCCGTAAGGGGTTTCACCCCCGACGGTAAAAAAGTGCTTTTCATCTCGCAGAGGGCAACCTTCACAGGGAGGTACTCACAGCTCTTTACCGTAGGTACTGGCGGCGGTTACCCCGAGAAGCTTGAGATTCCTAACGCATACTTTGCATCCTGGTCGCCCGATGGCGCCAGGATGGCATACACACCGATAGCTCCTGCACACGCACAGTGGAAAAACTACCGGGGCGGTACAGCTTCAACAATCTGGCTCTACACCTTTGCTGACCACTCGGTTGTCAAGGTGGCGAAGCCCGCCGGAGGTTGCAATGACACCGACCCGATGTGGATAGGTGACAGGATATATTTCCTCAGTGACCGCAACGGTGAATTCAACCTCTTCTCCTGCAACGGAAGCGGTGATGACATAAAGCAGCACACAAGCTTTACCGACTTCCCGGTGCTGAAGGCATCCGGAACGGCAGGGACTGTCGTTTTCGAACAGGCCGGTTACCTGCACAGGTATGACATCGCCAAAGGCGAATCACAGAGGCTTAAGGTTGCCATTGCAGCAGATCTTCTTGAGCTCCGCCCGCGCTACCTGCAGGGAGCAGGTTACATCCGCAGCGCAGACATCTCAACCACCGGAAGCCGCGCCGCATTCGATTACAGGGGTGAGATCATCACCCTGCCTGCAGAAAAGGGAGATCCCAGGAACATCACTCTTACGACAGGCGCCCATGAGAAGTATCCTGCATGGTCGCCTGACGGCAAGACAATAGCATATTTCTCTGACGCATCGGGTGAATACACACTCAACATTAAGCCCCAGGACGGAAAAGGTGAACCCAAGATATTCAAGCTGCCTGGAACAGGATTCTATGCTTTCCCCGAATGGTCACCTGACAGCAAAAAAATCACCTTCACCGACAACGGAAGGAATCTGTGGCTCCTTGACATAACGACATCTTCATTCAGGAAGATAGATGCGGATGAAATGTACTTCCCGGGTCCGTTCAGGGAGATGTACGGCGACTGGTCATCAGACTCCAGATGGATTGTCTACACGAAGATGCTGAACAGCTTTTACCGGGTGGTTTACCTTTACTCCGTTGATCAGCAGAAATCATTTCCAGTCACAGACGGTCTCAGTGACGCCTCCGGTCCGGTATTTGACCCAAGCGGAGATTATATTTATTTCTTCGCCTCTACTGATGCGGGCCCCGTTATCAACTGGTTCGATCTTTCCAGCGCGGATATGAGAATGACAAACTCGATCTATCTCGTTACCCTCAGGAAGGATATTATTTCGCCCTTCGCAAAGGAAAGTGACGAGGAGAAAGGCACCGAAGCAAAGACCGAGGCTGACAAACCTGCAGCCGGTACTCCGGAGAAAGCCGCCGCAAAAGGATCTGCGAAAGGTGCGGCAAAGGCACCTGCTGCAGAAAAGAGTGATCTGCTGAAAATTGAGACTGACGGGCTGCAGGAAAGAATCGTTAATATGCCGGTACCTGCAGGCAACTACCGGGAACTTGGTGTAGCCGGCAAGGGAGAAATTCTTTATATCGCTGCCAGCCAGGACGGTGAAAAATCGGCGCTTCATAAATACAGCGTCACCGACAGGAAGGATGAGGAGGTGATGGAACTTGACGATTACGATGTCTCAGCTGACGGGAAGAAGATGATGTATGTCAAAGGACAGACCTTCGGGATAACGGCAGCCGGCAGGAAGCCGGAGCCTGGCAAGGGCATCCTCAATACAGGTGCACTGACGGTGAAAATTGACCCGGCTGATGAATGGCCGGAGATCTTTGATGAGGCATGGAGGGTTAACCGTGATTATTTCTATGATCCGGGCATGCACGGAGCCGACTGGAAGGCGATGAAGGAAAAGTATTCACAGTTCCTTCCCCACCTGGCTTGCAGGAGCGATCTCAACAGGGTCATCCAGTGGATGTGCAGCGAGCTCGGTGTCGGCCACCACAGAGTTGGCGGAGGTGACAGGCTGAATAATCCTCAGAGGGTTGGCGGCGGGCTGCTGGGAGCAGACTTTTCCCCTGAGAACAACCGGTACCGGTTGAAAAAGATATATGGCGGGCTGAACTGGAATCCCGACCTGAGATCACCGCTCACGGAACCCGGTCTGAACGTAAAAACAGGAGAATATATCCTTGCCATCGACGGACGCGACTTAACCGCTGACAAAAACATACACAGCTTCCTTGAGAACACTGACGGCAAACTGGTTGAGCTCACAGTGAGTCCCAACCCTGATTATTCCGGTTCACGTGTGATAAAAGTGGTGCCGATCGGCAACGAACTCAACCTGAGAAACCGCGACTGGGTTGAGGGTAACCTGAAGAAGGTGACCGAGGCAACCGGCGGAAAGGTGGCTTACGTTTACGTTCCCAACACCGCAGGACAGGGGCATGAGTACTTCAAGAGGTACTTCTTCCCGCAGGCAAACAGGAAGGCTGTCATTGTGGATGAGAGGTTCAACGGCGGAGGAATGATTGCTGATTACTACATTGATCTCCTGCAGCGTCCGCTGCAGTCATACTGGAACATGCGGTACGGCAATGACCTGAAGACCCCGAGTGCATCGATACAGGGGCCCAAGGTGATGATAATAGATGAGACGGCAGGTTCAGGAGGTGACATGCTTCCATGGATGTTCCGTAAGTTTGGTGTCGGAACTCTTGTCGGAAAGCGCACCTGGGGCGGCCTGGTGGGAACACTGGGCTTCCCGGAACTGATGGACGGCGGGATGGTGACGGCACCTAACCTGGCCATCTGGACTGAAGACGGGTTTGTGGTGGAAAACGTCGGGGTGGCTCCTGACATTGAGGTGGAGCAGTGGCCTGCCGATGTTATTGAAGGAAGGGATCCGCAGCTTGAGAAAGCCATCGAAGTGGCCATGAAGGAGCTTGAGAAGAACCCGCCTGCAGAACCGGTCCGTCCACCCTACCCGGTGAGGGTGAGAAAATAGGCAAGAGGCAGCAGGCAATAGTGGTTTCCACTTATAATCAATAACACAGACTGCAAGACCGAAAGACCGAAAGACCGAAAGACCGCAAGACCGCAAGACCTTCGGACCTTTAGACCTTAAGACCTTGATTATGTACGACCAAAAATACCTTCTTGAATTCACCACCGACGTATTCATGCGTATCGGTTGCAGCCGCGAGGACGCCGCTGCCGTTGCCGCCGTGCTGGTGGCCGCCGAATTGCGTAACCACTCATCCCACGGCATGATCAGGGTACGTGAATACTATGAGCTATGGAAAAACGGCAGAGTGAACGTGACCCCTGACGTCAGGGTGGTGCATGAGACTCCTTCCACAGCCGTAGTCGACGGCGACAGGTGCTTTGGCATGGTGGCAGGTGCCAGGTCGATGCGCCTTGCCATTGAAAAGGCGGCGGCCACAGGGACGGGATGGGTGGCAGTCCGCAACTCAAACCACTTCGGCATTGCCGGGTACTACGCAATGATGGCTCTTGAGCATGACATGGTGGGTATGGCCGTCACCAACGCCAATCCGCTCGTTGTTCCCACCCTGTCGGTAAGTCGCTTCCTGGGCACCAATCCACTTGCGGTGGCTGTCCCTGCCATGGAGGAGCCCCCATTTGTGGCTGACTTCGCCACAACGCCCATCGCACGCGGCAAGCTTGCAGTGTCAGAGAAAAAGGGTGAAAAGGTACCTTTCGGATACGTCCAGGATGCAGAGGGCAACCCCTCCGATGACCCGGGGATACTTCGCAATGGCGGCGGCATGGTCACACTGGGGGGCGACCGCCTGCACGGGAGCCATAAAGGATATTGCATGACCGCTGTTGTGGACATCTTCAGCTCACTGTTCAGCGGGGCCAACTTCGGCCCGTTCGTGCCGCCGAGCGTTGCATATCTCCCCGTGCCGGAAAACCAGCCGGGCCTGGGAACAGGCCACTTCTTCGGCGCCATGAGAATAGATGCATTCAGGCCTGCCGATGAATTCAAGGCGTCAATGGACCATTGGATCAGGACTTTCCGCAATGCTCAGCCTGCAAAGGGTGAGGAGCGGGTATATATTCCCGGCGATCCGGAAAGAGAGGCTGAGGAAAAATTCCGGAACGAAGGAATTACCCTTGTCCCTGCGGTGGCCCAGGACCTTAAAGGAATAGCCGCAGAACTCGGGATAGAATTCATAAGTGATTGACCTGCAGGGCTTGCTGTCAGGATGCAGACTACCTGACAATGATTTTGCTTGCAGTCACCCCTTTCGATTCCTGCTATGATAAAGCAAGCCAGTGGGCCGTTTCGGTGATACCCTCAACGAGTCAGGAATCCCTTTGCACAAGAGAATCAGTGAGGCATGAATCCCTGTTTCCTGATCACTTCAAGGAATTTTTCCGAGAAATACTCGTTGTCTTCCTTTTTGTAGCGGACATCTGTAAACACCTGGGCAAGGGATGTTTTGTTGTTTTCGGCAATGAACTGCATTGAATCGGCACGGGCTTCCTTTCCGCGGTAGAGGTCATCAATCATCCGTGGAGTAAAATCGTGGTATTTTTCATGATGCACCACTGCCTCCAGGGGCAGCCGGTCAGGCTGTTCCGGCACAAGGGCAGGCCAGCCCATCGTGACGGTGGCTACAGGCACCACCCCTTTTGGCAGCTCAAGTACCTCTATGATAGTGTCCGCGTTATAGGTGGCGGTTCCCAGGTAACAAATGCCCAGCCCCTCTTCTTCTGCGGCATTGCAAACGGTCTGGGCAGCAATGAGGGCATCAATTGCGGCAGTCATGAAAGACAGGAAGTTGTCATAACCCGGCACGGCGTTACGCTGCCTGCACCAGAGGCTAAACCTGTTGAAGTCGGCGCAGAAAGTGAGCACCACCGGAGCTTCAGTCACCATCGGCTGGTTGAAGTGGGCAGGAGCCAGCCGCTTCTTCATCACCTGGTCTCGCGTCACTATAATACTGTATACCTGCATGTTGCCGGTAGTGGAACTCCTGGTGCCGGCAATCAGTAACCGTTCAAGGAGGTCATTGTCTATTTCGCGCTGCTCGTACTTTCTGATTGTTCTTCTTGTAAAATAAGTGTCTGTCATCGTACCTCGTTTAATCACCGGCAAAATAATTAAATAACGTTAAAAAGACAGCTGACAATTTTGGTTATCTTACCTTAGCGATAGTTATAAACTGACCAAACCAATTCCTATGAAAAAAGTTCTGACATTGATTTTTGCATTGTTGCTGGCGGGCTCCTTCAGTCTGTGGGCACAAAAGAAGGAGACCAGGAAGGATGCAAAGCCATCGGAGAGCCAGATCAAGCCTTCTGTTCCCTCTTCGTTCTTCGGCGCTGTCTCCTTCAGGTCCGTAGGACCGGCATGGGCTTCAGGCCGTATCGCAGACATTGCCGTGAATCCATGCAACCATTCGGAAATTTACGCTGCCGTTGCTTCAGGCAACATCTGGAAAAGCGTGAATAACGGCACCACCTGGGAGCCGATATTTGAAAAATACGGTGCATATTCAATAGGCTGCATCGTCATTGACCCGGACAACCACAATGTAATCTGGGCCGGTACCGGGGAGAACAACCATCAGCGTGCACTTGGCTGGGGTGACGGTGTCTACCGTTCGGATGACGCCGGAGCAAGCTGGAAGAACATGGGTCTGAAGGAATCAAGGCAAATCGGCGGCATAGCCGTTGATCCGCGCAACAGCGATGTCATATACGTAGCAGCAGAAGGATCCGCATGGGGTCCGGGCGGTGAGCGCGGCCTGTACAAATCAGCCGATGGCGGCAAAACATGGGAAAAGATACTGAATATAAGCGAGAATACCGGCGTCAACAACGTGGTGCTTGACCCGCGCAATCCTGACGTGATCTACTGTACAAGCGAGCAGCGTCGCAGGCACGTCGGAATGAAGATCAGCGGCGGACCGCAATCAGCCGTCTACAAATCAACAAACGGTGGTAAGTCGTTTGAAAAAATCATGAAAGGTCTTCCCGGCGGAGACCTCGGAGGAATGGGCCTAGCCATCTCACCGGTCAATCCTGACGTCCTCTATGTAATTGTTGAGGCACAGGGTGATGCAGGAGGTTTTTACAGGTCGGTGAACCGCGGCGCCTCCTGGGAGAGAATGAACTCGTACTCCTCCAGTGGCCAGTACTACAACAAGATCATCTGTGACCCGAAGGATGTGGACAGGGTCTTCAGCCTTGACACCTACACCCAGGTCACCGTAGACGGTGGCAGCACATGGAAAAACGTGGGCAACGAGGGGCGTCACGTTGATGATCATGCCCTGTGGATTGACGACACCAACACCGAACATTTCTACATCGGAGGTGACGGCGGCATCTACGAAACATGGGACAACGGCAGGAACTTCATCTTCAAGTCAAACCTCCCCGTGACGCAGTTCTACAGGGTGGCCGTTGACAACACCTACCCCTTCTACTACATCTACGGTGGCACGCAGGACAACAACTCCATGGGAGGCCCATCGGCCAGCACAAGTAACGGCGTCACAAACGATGACTGGTTCGTGACACAGGGCGGCGACGGATTCTGGGTCGCCATTGACCCTACAGAGCCGGATATCGTTTATACCGAATCACAGTATGGCAATGCTGCCCGCTATGACCGCAGGAGTGGCGAAAGCGTGGACATCAAACCTTTCCCCGGTGAGGGTGAACTCACCTACAGGTGGAACTGGGATACGCCCATCCTTATCAGCCCGCACAATAACAAACGCATTTACATGGCCGCCAACTTCCTTTTCCGCAGCGAAGACAGGGGCAGCAACTGGAAGACAATTTCACCTGACCTTACCAGGAACGAGAACAGGGACAACTTCAAGGTGATGGACAAATACTGGCCGGCTGACGCTGTGGCAAAGAACAAGTCTACCTCCCTCTGGGGAACCATAGTCTCCCTGACTGAATCACGGGTGCAGAAGGACCTGCTCTATACCGGCAGTGACGACGGCGTCATTGCAGTCTCAGAAGACGGCGGTGCGAACTGGAGGATGAACAAAACATATCAGGGTGTGCCAGAGTATACCTTTGTGAGTGACATCCTGGCTGACAAGTTCAATGCAAATATTGTTTATGCAACGTTCAACAATCACAAGCGTGACGACTTCAAACCATACGTTCTCAAGAGCACTGACAAGGGACGCACATGGACCTCAATAAGCGCCAACCTTCCGGCGAACGGCCCTGTTCACACGATTGAACAGGATCACATCAATCCCAGCCTGCTGTTCCTTGGCACCGAGTTCAGCTTCTACGCATCATTTGACGCAGGTGCTACCTGGACGGAGTTCAACAAGGGTCTACCGACAATTCCGGTGCGTGACATTGCCATCCAGGAACGTGAGAATGACCTGGTGATTGCAACATTCGGAAGAGGATTCTACGTGATTGATGATTACACTCCGCTTCGGAACTATTCAAAGGATATTACCGTCAAGCCAGGATACATTTTCCCGGTAAGGGAAGCAAAGATGTTCGTTCAGACCGATGAGTTTGATAACCAGGGCTCAATGTACTACCTGGCAAAGAACCCGACTTACGGGGCTACGATTACCTATTATGTCGACACCGTTCCGAAGACTGTTCGTGACATAAGGAAGGACAATGAGAAGAAGCTCTTCGAAAAGGGTGAATTCATCCCGCAACCCACAGCCAGGGAGCTGAGCCTTGAGGAGCGTGAGATAAAGCCCTACCTTATTTTCACAATTACTGACGAAGACGGCACCGTTATCCGCAAACTTTACAGGAATGCGTCAAAGGGTGTCGGGCGGGTGACATGGAACTTTACCTACGCCGGTTATCAGCCTGTCAGGGCTGCCGAGAAATTCAGTCCTGTTGCAGATGAAGGCCGTGGTCGCTGGGGCGGAGGAGGCATCTCGGTGATGCCGGGCAAGTACTTCATTTCGATGGCCATGTATGCCAAAGGGGAGATTAAGGAGCTTGCCGGCCCGGAGCCGTTCATCTGCAAACCGCTTGATATAGTGACCCTGCCGGCCACCGATGCCGCTGCCAGGGAAAAATGGTTCAGGGAGATGACTGCCTTTGCAAAGACCGCTTATGGTGCAATTTCATATGCAGCTGAGCTGGATGGCAAGGTGAATACAATAATGCAGACCATTCACCAGATGCCCGAATCACCGGCAGCCCTGATGAAGGAAGCCACAGCTCTGAGCGATGAGATGAGTGAAATAACATACCTCATCCGGGGTATCTCCGTTGGTGCAAGTTCGGAGGAGACTCCGCCCTCACCGGTATCGCTCTCTTCAAGGCTTTCGGCCATGTCAAGATCACTTTACGGCAACTCCGGGGATATTTCCGGCATTGCTGACCAGCAGTTCAAGATCCTGAAGAAGGAATTCCCGGTGCTGCTTCAGAGAATCCAGAAGGCAGGGCAGGCTGTTGATGCACTTAATGCGAAGCTTGATGAGATAAAGGCTCCCTGGACATCAGGAAGAGTACCGAAACTGTAGAGATTAAGCACCTGAGATATAAGATTTGCTGATAATTCATACCCCCGACCGCCATCCGGCATGTCGGGGGTTTTTTCTTTAGCAGGCCTGGCTCCGAAGGTCTTAAAGACTCACGGCTAATTAACTCCGGTTGCCAACACTTTTTCCTACTGCCTCTTGCCTACTGTCTAGAACCGCTTGGTGTATCCGTGGCAGTATGGCATTTTACCATTGCGGAAATAATAATCCTGGTGATACTCCTCGGCAGCATAGAACTCTGAGGCTTTGGTGAGCT
>DAIDJT010000045.1 GCA_027451265.1 Bacteroidales bacterium
GCTAACCGGGCCTTATGTCTTTCTGAATCCGCTCCGTTCAATGAGCGGTTCTATTGATGGTTCGCGTCCGCGGAAGTCCCGGAACAGTTTATCGGGTTCACGGCTTCCTCCTTTCTCAAGGATATTGTGGCGGAAAGAGCCGGCTGTTTCCTTATTGAAGATGCCCTTCTCCCTGAAGAGGCTGAATGCGTCAGCATCAAGCACCTCGGCCCATTTATAGCCGTAATAACCCGCAGCATATCCACCGGAAAAGAGGTGGGCGAAGGAGACGCTCATGCATACGCCTTCCGCCGCAGGCAGCAGTTCCGCAGGGCTCATGGCAGACCGCTCGAAGGTCACGATGTTTCCGCAATACTGTTCTTCAAGGGTATGCCATGCCATATCAAGCAGCCCGAAACTGAGCTGCCTCATGCAGGCATAACCTTCATTATAGGTGAGTGAATCCCTAAGCCTGTGGAGCATATCATCCGGAATCTTTTCCGCCGTTTTGTAGTGGGCAGCCCATGTGTCAAGCCACTCTTTCTCCCATGCCCAGTTCTCCATTATCTGTGACGGCAGCTCCACGAAGTCACGCTTCACATTGGTGCCCGAGAGGCTCTCATATGTGCAGTCTGAAAGCATACCATGCAGTGCATGGCCGAACTCATGAAGAAAGGTGTTCATTTCGCTGTGCGAGAGCAATGATGGCCGCGCCGGTGTCGGACGGGTGAAGTTCATCACAAGTGAGATCACTGGGATGATCCTCTTTCCGTTTTCTTTCCACTGTTCGCGGAAACCGGTCATCCATGCCCCGCCGCTCTTGCCCTTGCGGGGATGGAAGTCAAGCATCAGGATGGCAATTATGCCCCTTTCTGGATCATGAACTTCGAAGGCGGTCACCTCATCATTGTATACCGGTATGTTGTTGTTCTCACTGAATGACAGCCCGTATAGTCTGGTTGCCAGCCCCAGTACTGCCTCCCTGACCTTTTCAAGCGGCATGTAAGGTCTGAGTGCCTCATCATCAATGCTGAACCGCTCCATCCGGAGCTTCTCAGACCAGTAGGCCCAGTCCCAGCGTTCAATCCTTCCGTCATGTCCGTGATGCCGGGCATAATCTTCAATATCCCTGAGGTCTCTCTTGCCGGCAGGGGCTGATGCATCAAGAAGGTCCGCAAGGAACCTGTTTACCTCTTCAGGTGTTGAAGCCATCCGTTCCTCAAGGGCATAAGCGGCATAGTTCTTAAATCCAAGCAGCCTGGCCATCTCCAGTCTCAGTTCTGCAATCCTGAGAACCAGATCACGGTTATCATGGGTGTTTCCGCGGAATGCACGGCACGAGTATGCCCTGAATAGCTCCTCACGCAGATCACGCCGTTCAGCGTACTGCATGAACGGCACAAAACTGGGAGCATGAAGGGAAAAGAGCCAGCCCTTCATACCCTTCTCACCAGCCAGTGCTGCGGCCGCCTCACGCACACCCTCCGGGAGACCGGCAAGTGCATCTTCATCAGTCAGATGCAAGGTAAAATCATTGGTCTCGGCAAGAACATTCTCCTCAAACTTAAGAGACAATGAGGAGAGTTCCACGGTGATCTCCCTGAACCTCTCCTTACCGGCATCGTCCAGACCCGCTCCTCCACGGATGAAGTTTTTATACTTGCGGTCGAGAAGGATCATTTCTTCCTCGTTAAGATTCAAGTCTTCCCTTCTGTCATATACACTCTTCACCCTGTCAAAAAGTTCAGGATTAAGTGAAATGTCGTTGCTGAAGGCGGTGAGAACGGGAGATACCACCCTGGCGGCTTCCTGCAGCTCCGGTGTTGTGTCGGAGCTGTTCAGGTTGAAGAGGACGGGGGTGATGCGGTTAAGCAGTGATCCGGCCTGTTCCAGGGCTTCTATGGTATTGCGGAAGTCTGGTTCTGCCGGGTTTGATATAATCACGTCTATCTCCTTCCTGGCAATTGAGATGGCCTCTTCAACGGCAGGTTTGAAATGCTCCGGTTTGATCAGCTTAAAGGGTGGAATGGCGAAGGGGGTGGCCCATTCATTTAAAAGGGGGTTGTCAGGTGTCATTGTTCAGGTAAGTGGTTTGGGCAAATATAGTTTTAATTGCGATTTGCGATATTCGATTGGCGAATTGCGAATTGCGATATTCGAATTGCGAATTGCGATATTCGATTGGCGAATTTCGAATTGCGAAGTAGAATTGGGATCAGGGGATTCAGAATTGTAACTCCACCTCCGGTCTCTCACTGCAAAAAACAATGCCACACCCCGGGGGATGTGGCACTGATGTGATGTATGGATACTGATCAG
This sequence comes from Bacteroidales bacterium, assembly GCA_027451265.1. Lineage (GTDB taxonomy): Bacteria > Bacteroidota > Bacteroidia > Bacteroidales > VadinHA17 > SR-FBR-E99. Next base: position 2,299 of record DAIDJT010000045.1, read on the forward strand.
AATGGCAGGTCGTCCATTTCAGGACTGGGGGAGGGGGCATCTTCAAGTTGCGGGTTGACAATTGCCTGCTGGCCGTTTTCCGCCACGGAAATCCCCCGCGTCACTGACAGTGCATTCAGGTTGGTGATGTAATTCGCCACGCCGTTCTTTTCCCAGCGGTTTCCCCTGATGTTAAAGGTCACGGTCACCTCCTGTTTCAGCCACGACTCGTCAATAATCTCGCACTTCTCCTGCGTGAGCTGAAACTTTATGAAATCGACATAAGCCTGTCCGCCTCCGCTCTCTTTATGTTCGATGACGAACTCCCGCTTACGGAACCGTTCATTTATCCTGTTGACCGGATATACTTCCGCGATCCTGCCGGTGATCTGGTATTCCATTATTCTGATTCTGTAATGACAATCTTTTCGATTCTGTCACCTGCCCTGATCTGGTCAATCACTTCGACTCCCTCAACAACCTTTCCGAAACAGGTATGCTGCCTGTCGAGGTGTTTGGTGTTTGTCCTGCTGTGGCATATGAAGAACTGTGATCCTCCGGTGTCTCTTCCGGCGTGTGCCATTGACATCACACCGCGGTCATGGTACTGTTTCTGGCCGGTAAGCTCGCATTTGATCTTGTAGCCCGGGCCACCTGTACCCACACGCGGATCACCAGGGTCCTTCGAGAATGGGCAGCCTCCCTGGATGACAAAGTCAGGAATAACCCTGTGAAAAGCCAGTCCGTCATAGAAACCCTGGCGGGCGAGTTTCACGAAGTTGCTGACTGTGCCGGGGGCATCGTCATCATAGAGAACGGCCTTCATCAACCCCTTAGGGGTATGTATCTCGGCTGATATCATTGTTTTACGATATCGAGGAGCTCAACCTCAAATACGAGTGTTGAGTAAGGAGGAATCGGGCCCTGTCCCTGCTCACCGTAAGCAAGCTCATAGGGGATATAGAATTTGTATTTTGACCCTACGGGCATCAGCTGAATGGCTTCCTGCCATCCTTTGATAACCTGGTTCACGCCGAAGGAGGCAGGTTCACCGCGGTCAACTGAAGAGTCAAATTTTGTGCTGTCAAGCAGGGTTCCGGTGTAATGAACCTTAACAACGTCCGTGGGTCCGGGTTTTGGACCTGTGCCCTGTGTAATGACCTCATACTGAAGTCCGCTGGTGGTCTCCTGGACGCCGTCACGCTTCTTATTTTCAGAAAGGAACTTTTCACCTTCGTCAATATTCTTGCCGTACATTGCCTTCATCTTCTCAGCCTGCCTTTTCTGCATGTATGTCATCACAAATCCCTGTGCTGACTGCTCATCAAGAGTGTTCTTTCCTGCCTTTGCATCAAGCATCCCTTTGGCGAGCAGTACCGGGTCAATGTCAATGCTGTCAGACATATAATAAAAATAGTTTGCTATACCGAGTGCGTACGCCAGGGAGTCATCGGTGCTCTTCACCTTGGTGCCGGTAACGCTTGATTTTGGATTGCATGAAGATACAATCATGGCCGTTGCCACGGCGAGAATAACTAAACCTTTGATTTTCATTGTGTATGTTTTAGAATTAATTTCCGGCAAAGATAATATTTTGGATGTGATGTATGGGATATTACTCTTCTTTTGTCACCTCGAGCAGCTCCACTTCAAATATTAGTGTTTCAAACGGTTTGATGACGTTGCCTGCACCTCTTTCGCCATAAGCAAGATCATAAGGGATGTACAGCATTACCTTTGAGCCTTCCTTCATCAGCTGGAGTCCTTCATTCCATCCGCGGATAACAGCGCTGACCCTGAACTGGGCAGGCTCACCACGGTCATATGAAGAGTCGAATTTGCTGCCGTCAATAGTCTTCCCAGTATAATGTACCCTGACGATGTCTTCAGGCCCGGGTGTTTGTCCAGTCCCTGCCTGAAGCACTTTGTACTGCAGTCCGCTTGAGGTGGTTATCACTCCTTCTTTTGAGGCATTTTCTGCCAGCCATGATCTGGCGGCTTCTATCTGCTGTCCGTATTCGGCCATCAGGCGGGCTTTCTCGCGTCGTTGCATGTAAGTGACAATGAATGCGCTGGCTGCAGTATCATTCATAATTGCCTTGTCTTTAGAGGCATCAGTCATCCCTTTTGAGAAGAGCTTCGTATTTATGTTGATGCTGTCACCGGCATAGTATTTATAATTGGCCACACCAAGTGCATAGGAGAGTGAGTCTTCAGCACCCGCGAGTTTTGATTTCTGGCCTGTTGCCGGCATGATTGCCAGGTTAACCACGGCCATAATTAGAATGAGTCTGGTGATTTTCATTTCTTTATTTTTGAGGTTCTGACAGGAGCGGTTTCAGTATCCGTTTCCTGTTTCAGTGGGGCAAATATACCAATATTCATCTCTTCACCGCCCGTGTGAACACTCTTTTTCCGGGGGGTCCGGGAAGGAGCGTTACTTCAAACCCGAATGACCGGAGCATTCTTTTCAGATTCCCTTTTGCTGAATAGGTCACGAAGACCGAACCGGGGTGCATCACAGCCGCTATCCGGCGCATCACACCTTCGCTCCACATTTCAGGCTGTTTGTCAGGCCCGAAAGCATCGAAAAAGACCAGGTCATAAATACCAGAGGGGTCTTCTGTTGTGAGGTCCGTCAGCCTCTTTTCCAGCGTGAACCATTCTGTGATTCTTGCCGGAGAATTCCATGGAACGGTGTGTATTACCCTCAGAAGTTCTTCGCCTTCTTCTCCTGCCATGGCACCGTAGTTAAGCTGGCTGATGACTGAGATGTCAAGCGGGTATTTCTCAAGGGTGGTGTAGCTGACGCGGATTTTCTCCCTTCCGGCATGGATAGCTGTAAGCAGGGCATTGAGCCCGGTGCCGAATCCTGCTTCGAGGACAGTAATGTCACCCTGCGGGAGGCTGGCCAGCCCGGCATTGATGAAGATATGCCTAGACTCGGTAATTGCTCCGAAACGGGAATGGTAATGTTCATCCATCCCGGGCACGTACAGTGTGTGGGAACCATCTCCGGTCAGTTTAAGTTCAGTTTCCATATTTTAAGTGTCAGCAGTCAGCAGTACAGTCAGCAATCAGCACTTCAGTCAGCTGTTGGCAGTCAGTAGTTGGCATTCAGCAGTTGGCAGTCTGAAGTTGGCAGTCAGCAATTTTCAATCAGCAAGCTAAGTTAGCATTGGTTTCCCTCAGGACCGTATGACTGCATGACTGCATGACCGCAAGACCGCAAGACTGCAGGACCGCATGACTGAACGCAGTGACAGACCTTCAGACCCTCAGACCTTCAGACCATGTTGAGTCATACCATGTCCTCACGTCAGTGGCAATCATTCCGGCGCGCCTGGCAGCCTCAATGCCGAGGTCGCCGTCTTCAAACACCTCGCAGTCAGCCGGATCAACACCCATCAGCTCTGAGCATCTGAGGAAGGTCTCAGGGTGGGGCTTGTGGTGTTTTACGTCATTGGCAGTAACAATTATATCAAAGTACTGCCTGATCCCGATTATCTCAAGTGTTTTCTCCACGGCATCGCGGTGGCCGCCGGTGCCGACAGACATCGGCATTTTACCGTAATATTTCTGCACCAGAGCGGTGACCGGCTCGATAGGGGTGACATTGTGCTGAATTGCATAGAACTCCTCGAGCTTCACTTTCATAATATCATCCGGGGAGACAATACCTGTCTTCCCGTTGACGGCAATAACCTCCTCGGCAATCTTCCATCCGGGGGCACCTGTAATTGCCTGGAGGAATTCAGTATCCATAACTATTCCGAACCTTTCGCAGGCCTTCTGCCATGCCTGGAAATGCCAGGGCATTGTATCTGCGAGGGTTCCGTCAAGATCGAAGATGAGTCCGTTGACTCCGGGGGTAATGTCGTAATCAGGCATCAGATAAAAGGATGTTGGCAGTCAGCAGTCAGCAGTCAGCCACCTGCGCCAGGGCTCCGGTGTCTGAAAGCATTCGGCCGCAGTTGGTTAATTATTTGGATTTCAGTGGCATTGCGACCAGGGTAAGCAGTTGGGTGGGATCGGTGGCCTCAGCTGGATCAGTGAGGTAAAATTCCCATGCAACCCCTGAGAGTTCAATGCCATTGTCTTTCGCATAGGTCTGCAGTTCAGCGTAGGTAACCTGCAGTTCATCATATGGTCCGTTGTGCAATCCCTTAAGGGCCATGAAGGAGCTGTACTTCTGCAGCCTGATCTCACCGGCATTTTTGCCTCCGGCAGAGACAGGCATCCCTGCTGTCACGGTAAATTTGCCGGCAGAAGGATCATATCCCTCATATAGTGCAAAAGGTGTCCCCTGCGGCTGAAGATTCTGAGCCTGAATTGCAGGATAGAGTTTGCCGTAGCTCTGACCAAACCATGCGCCTGCTTCCTGCTGGCTGACGACAGCGCTGAGGGTCAGTGCCTCCAGGGCAGGGTATTCCTCTATTCCTATTTCAGTCAGCTTGCTCAGTTGAACACCGTTGGCTTCAAGATATGTTTTGAGTGCAGTTTTGCCTCCGTCCATGGTCTTCTGGATGATGCCCGATAAAGCCTTGTTAGCCAGACGGCCAAAAGGCGAACCCGAACTCATGGTTATAGTCCATGTGAACAAGGTGCCGTTCCCCGAAGGGGTAAACACCCACTCCTCCGGAATGAATTTCCCCGGCATCAGGGAGACCCGGTTCAGAATATAGGAACCGAAAACCACCGAATCGACCTGCATCATTCCCTTTCCCACCACAGGGCCGTCCCAGTTGTATTTTGAGCCGACGTAGCCGGGGACAATGTCAAATGTGCATTTCACCGCCGAGTCTGCCTTGATCCACGGATCCCAGGCAGTGCGGTCAACAAATCCGGCAACAAAGTGGAACACTTTGGCAGGAGGAAGGTTAATCTCTTCGGAGGTTGTCACCTTTGTGTCCTTCGGCAAGGCAAATCCTATGACGATGATGAGTGCCAGCAGCGCCAGGATGACGATGAAGATCCATTTCAGTACTTTCATTTCATTATGTATTAAAGGTCAGGCAATTCAAAATTACATAAAAGGCTGATCCCATCACAAAAAAGTGCGGTCCCTCCGGAGACCGCACCGCCGGCCGTGAGGCCTTATTTTCCAAGAAACTTCTTCACCTCTTTGGCGATGTTCTCACCGGTGAATCCCAGTTTCTGGTCAAGGACGCCGTAGGCGGCTGAGAAGCCGAAGCTCTCAAGTCCCCATACCTTACCCCGGGCACCTGCGAACCCGAGCATGGTCACAGGCAATCCTGCCGTCAGGCAGAATACCGGGATCCCGGGCGTGATTACGCTGTCGCGGTATTGTTCATCCTGAATTCTGAAGAGTCCCTCGGATGGTGCTGACACTATTCTTGCCTTCACGCCTTCATCTGACAGAAGGGCAGAGGCCTCCACCAGTGTTGCCACTTCGGAGCCGCTGGCAACCAATATAACATCCGGGGCGGTTGCCGGACCGGTAACGATATAAGCGCCTCTCGCAGCCATTGCTGCTGCTTCCGCACGGGTTGCACCTGTGGCCGGCAGTGTTTTGATGTTCTGCCTTGACAGTATAAGGGCGGTAGGGGTTCTCTTGTTTTCCAGTGCCAGTTTCCAGGCAATGTTGGTCTCAATGGCATCAGCAGGGCGAAGAACAAGCATGCTGTTTTCGCCGTGATGGTTCTTCAGATGTTCCATGAGCCGTATCTGCGCCTCCTGTTCAACAGGCTGGTGTGTGGGCCCGTCTTCACCCACGCGGAATGCATCATGGGTCCATACATACTTTACCGGAAGCCCCATCAGCGCAGCAAGTCTGACGGCGGGCTTCATATAATCAGAGAAGACGAAGAATGTGCCGCATACCGGTATCACCCCTCCGTGCAGGGCCATTCCGTTCATGACTGCAGCCATGGTAAGCTCTGAGACACCGGCATGCAGGAAGGCGCCTGAGAAGTCGCCCCTCACAAAAGGCCTGGTCTTTTTAAGGAAGCCGTCGGTCTTGTCCGAGTTGGCAAGGTCAGCCGAGGCGACGATCATATTTGGTATCTTCTCCGCGAAGAGCGAGAGCAGGACTGCTGAAGCATTTCGTGTGGCGTCGTTTTCCTTCTGCGCCACCGCAGCGAAATTGATTTCCGGGATGGCACCCGAATAAAATGATTCCAGCTGGCGGGCTGCCTCTGGATTTGCCGATGCCCATGCTTCCTTTTTTTCCTTCCAGGCAGCAGCTGCATTTTTTTTGGTGGTTGCAATCTCCTCATACAGCTTTCTGACATCGCCGAAGACTACAAACGGGTCTTCCGGGTCGCCGCCCAGGTTGGCAACCGATTTTTTGAAGGAAGCGCCTGCGTGCGTTACCGGCTGGCCATGAGTGGATGTCTTGCGCTCAAAGCTGTTTCCTGCTTCGTCTACCAGGCCCTTGCCCATCACCGTGCGGCCGATAATCAGGACAGGTTTCTCGTTTTCATCGCCTGCCAGGCGAAGTGCTCCCCGTATCTGGTCATGGCTGTGGCCATCGATCTCCATGACGCGCCAGCCCCATGCCCTGTACTTGGCGGCGGTGTCTTCCGATGTTACTGCCGAGGTCTCCGTCGAAAGCTGTATGTCATTGGAGTCATAGAACATTATAAGGTTGCTCAGCCCGAGATGTCCGGCAAGCCTGCCGGCTCCCTGTGATATCTCCTCCTGTATGCCGCCATCAGAAATAAAGGCATAGATCTTATGTTCAAACAGTCTTCCGAACCTGGTTGCCAGGAACCGTTCCGCAATGGCCGCCCCAACGGCTATTGTATGACCCTGGCCCAGCGGACCGGAGGTGTTCTCCACACCGCGCATCACATCGAGCTCCGGGTGGCCGGGAGTGACGCTGCCCCACTGGCGGAACTGCTTTATGTCATCAACCTTAAAATGCCCGGTGAGCGTCAGAACCGAATAAAGCATCGGCGACATATGTCCCGGGTCAAGGAAGAAACGGTCCCTGTTGATCCACTGTGGGTCAGAGGGGTCAAACCGCAGGAATTCGGAATATAGGATGTGGATAAAGTCAGCTCCTCCCATTGCCCCGCCGGGATGGCCCGAGTTGGCCTTTTCGACCATTGCCATTGAAAGGATACGAATATTGTCTGCTGCGCGTTCGTTTACATTTTTGATCATAATGATATAAGCCTTAAAATTCAAGGTAAAAATAGGGAAAAAAGTATCAATGCGGCCATAAAAGCCATGTAAGGTTAACGAGTCAGGGTCACCGACCCAAAAACACACATAATTTGTCTGTGAGGGTTAATCACCCCTCCGGTCCGGGGCCTTATCCCCTGGTGCGGCTGATTCACCACTGCTGCCTCATGCATTATATGTTGATGATGCGGTGTCGCCCCCGCGGCCAGTCCAGTTTGTGTGGAAGACCTCACCTTCCGGCCTGTCGGTGCGCTGGTAGGTGTGTGCCCCGAAGTAGTCTCGCTGGGCCTGGAGGAGGTTGGCGGGGAGCCACGCGGAGCGGTAGCTGTCGAACCATGAGAGGGCGGCGCTAATTGCCGGGACGGGTACCCCTGCTGTGACTGCGTGGGCAACCACACGCCGCCAGCTGTCGCTGTTCTCTCCAAGAATGCCGGTGAAGTAGTTGTCAATTATCAGGTTGGGCAGGCCGGGTTCACGCCTGTAAGCCTCGTAAATCTTGTTGAGGAATGCCGAGCGGATGATACAACCGCCCCTCCAGATCATTGCTATCTCCCCGTAGTTGAGATCCCATTTGTATTCGGAAGCTGCGTTCCTGAGCAGGTTGAATCCCTGGGCATAAGAGACTATCTTGGCAGCATAAAGTGCTCTGCGGATATCATCAACGAACTCCTTTTTGTTTTTAACAGTGATCTTACCAGGGCTTTTGAACAGGGGAGAAGCCTTAACCCTCTCCTTTTTCATGGATGAGATGAACCGGGCGAAGACCGATTCGCCGATGAGACTGAGCGGAACACCATGATCAAGTGCAGCGGTGACTGTCCATTTGCCTGTTCCCTTCTGGCCGGCGGAATCAAGGATTTTTGTGACCATCGGCTGGCCGTCAGTGTCCTTAAAGCGCAGTATCTCACCGGTTATCTGGATAAGATATGAGTCAAGCTCACCTTTGTTCCACTCATCGAATATGTCTGCCATTTCATCGCAGGTGAAAGCCCCTGAGTTCAGCATCAGGTGATAGGCTTCGCAGATCAGCTGCATGTCGCCGTACTCGATGCCGTTATGTGCCATCTTGACGAAGTGCCCTGCGCCGTTGTCACCTATCCAGGTAACGCACGGGGTGCCATCGGAAGCCCGCGCTGCAATGGAATGGAAGATATCCTTTACATATGGCCATGCCTCCCTTGAACCACCGGGCATCATTGAGGGGCCGAGAAGCGCTCCCTCTTCGCCGCCGGAGACCCCTGTGCCGATATACAGCAGCCCCTTGCTTTCAACGTATGCGGTTCTCCTGATTGTGTCAGGGAAATGCGAGTTACCGCCTTCGATGATTATGTCACCCTTTTCAAGAAGGGGGATTAACTTTTCAATAAAGTCATCGACCGGTTTTCCTGCCTTTACCATCAGCATCACCTTCCTTGGTCTGCTAAGGCTGGATATCAGTTCCTCAAGCGAATAGGCAGGTATGAATTTTTTCCCTTTCCCTCGGCCGTTCACAAACGAGGATACCTTTTCAGTGGTGCGGTTGTACACCGCCACGGTATAACCTCTGCTCTCGATGTTAAGTACCAGGTTTTCGCCCATAACGGCAAGCCCTATCAGTCCGATGTCTGCTTTCATTTTGTGGTATTCTGTATGTTTTATTCAATTATCTGGAATGCAAGTTCTGAAAGAATCCGGGCAGCTTCACCGTCAGTTGTTCTGACGCAGTAGGAGCCGAATTCGCGCCTGATCCTGTAGTTGTCGCGAAGATACTCGAAATTCCCCTTGCCGTTCCGGAAGAGTTGGTCATCTTCCGCTATGGGGTAAGTATGGAGCACGGCCTGTGCCACCAGATCAAGTGGCGCGGCGCCGCCCGTGGCTGTCAGGTCAATGAGCGGGTGGGCGGGTTGTGGCAGCGATGCCGGCACCCAGTCACGCATTGGCAGTCCGAGCACCGCTGCCACAGTGCGCACGGAGCTGACCGTGGCGTTGGCCTTCCCGTCAACCGAGTAGCCGGCTATGTGCGGGGTGGCAATATCTGCCAGGTCAACAAGCTCCGGGTCAGCAGCGGGCTCGCCCTCCCACACGTCAAGGGCGGCGCCGCGCAACAACCCTGCCTTCAGCGATTCACGCAGCGAGATGTTGTCAACAACCTCCCCGCGCGATGAGTTGATGAGGATGGCAGTCCTCTTCATCCTCGAAATTTTTTCAGCATCAATCAGGTGGAAAGTCTTATCCTCGCCCTCGCGGGTCAGGGGGACATGCAGGGTCAGTATATCGCTCTCTTCAAGCAGTCTGCTTAATGGTTGAAATTCAGTTTTGCCAGTCATTCCAACTGACCGGGAGTCTTTGGCAGTCTCTGTTTGCCAGACAGGTGACACCATAACACCGGTCGGCATTGCAGTGGCGGACTCCGTGCTAAGGGCAGTCGTGGCTGTATCCGATCCCTGTCCTCCCTCTCTTCTCTCCCTGGGAGGGTCATTGAGCAAAACCCTCATACCCAGCGCTCGGGCAACACGCCCGACCTTTGATCCCACGTTGCCTACACCGACGATCCCGATCGTGAGGTCACGCAGGTTAAGTGAATGTTTCTGTGCCAGGAAGAAGAGGAGGGAAGTGACATACTGCATCACCGAACCCGAGTTGCAGCCCGGAGCGTTTGCCCACCTGATGCCATGAGCCTCAAGCCAGCCGGTATCAATGTGATCGAATCCTATGGTGGCTGATGCAACAATTCTTACTTTGCTTCCTTCAAGGAGTGCGGCATTGCATTTCGTACGGGTACGCACAATGAGTGCATCGGCATCGGCAACCATCGAGGCGTCTATGTTACGGCCGGGTGAATAAACCACGTCAGCCCACCTCTCAAAGGCGCCCCTGATGAACGGAATCCTTTCGTCGATAACTATCTTCATGGTTCTATTCGGCTGCTCTCCAAAGCCCCGTAGCAGGATTGGATATAAAGTAAAATTCTTCACCATCGGCGGTCCGGTGAAATCCTGTCCGCAGACTCAGCGGTTCATATCGCTTCATCAGGGCCTCGATATTCCCGAAGCTGTAACCGACTGATTCAACCTCTTCGGGTGTGAGAATGCCCGCGGCATATGTCACCCGGAACCTGTTTTCAGGTGAACCGTGGATGAGATGGGCTGCGGCACTGAGGTTATCCTGCAAGTCCTGGTTAGCTTCAGTGAAAGCAAGGATCTCCGGGGTGGTCCTGTAACCGTATTTCCTTATCAGCCTGTCGATTGCCGGGTCTTCGCCGAAAGTCCTTACTCCGGGGGCAAGTACCACTAGTTCGCCGTCATCGGCAATCATCATTCGGGTGCGGTAGATGCTTTTGTTCCCGAGCCATGTGCTTTTGAACTCTTCGGGATCGAGCCAGACCACCACCTTTTTCAGCCTGT
>DAIDJT010000046.1 GCA_027451265.1 Bacteroidales bacterium
AGGCTTCTTATTTTTTCGTCATAATACCTGGAGGTCTCTCGCACGGCTGCCACCTGCGGGTCATTAACCCTGCCCGGTTTGAGAACCATGCCTGCTATGGCTGCAAAGGCTGCGCCGGCAACGATCACCGCCACTGCGGCACGCCATATCACCCGGCGCATAGACACCTGACGGCCCGGAAGGCCGGATTCAATCCTCTTCCAAAGGGCGGGGCCCGTTTCGTGAATGTCAAGCTCGTCCCTTATGCTCTTTATGTGCTTCTCAAGTTCATCCATGGCTGCGCATATCTGTAAGAATCTTTTTAAGTTTCTCCTTCGCCCTCGAATACTGTGTTTTGGAGGTAGACTCCGAGATACCCAGTATCTGGGATATTTCCGTATGATCATAACCCTCCAGCAGGTAGAGGCTGAACACCACCCTGTAACCGTCAGGCAGACGTTCTACAGCCCTGGCAATTGCCGGCGGGTCGGGCCATGTCATCTCCGGCGGTTCCTCCTGCTGCATCTCATGCCGGCTGTAATCATCAACGTAAACAAGCTCAGCCTCCCTCTTGCGGAGCCTGCTGATACACCTGTTTATGACTATGGTCTTCAGCCAGGCGCCAAAAGTGGAGTCAGTGCGGTATGACCCTATCTTATTGAAACAGTCGGTAAATGCCTCCTGCAACATATCCTCGGCATCCTCCCTGTTGCCCATTATACGGTAAGCAGTGTTGAGCATCGCTCCTGAATAAAGCTCGTACAGCCTGAACTGTGCTCTCCGGTTTCCTCCGCGGCACTCATCAATGAGCCTGTCATGTATGTGCAAATCCGGTGTTGCCAAGTCTCAGATTGTTCAAGTTGAATGACGCATTAAAGTTAGTTTAGTTGCATGAACTGTCTGACCGGAATTTTCCTGGCATGTTTTTAATTAATCAGTAGGTATAATGACACATTTTTATTATATTTGCGTTAAGTAATAAGCTGACTGTTCAGGAACAAGATACGACAGAAGAAATTTAAGATGCTTTTTACTGTCCAAAAGCAATTTTTCCATTCTTTTCATGGCTGCCCCGCTTTTTTTGGCGGGGCTTTTTTTTGAGTCTGCCGATCTTTCCCGGCTGACCCTTCAGGCCATGTCATTCACTCTCCTGCATTTAACCTTTTTTATGACTTTCTGCAGGGTCTGTATGTCACAAACAGCCTTTGATCTTTATATCTTAGCATTGACAACATAACTGACAGTAATGCAAGCAAAATTCATTATACTGGCCACCTGCATGATGGCATTTTCATGCAAACCCACCGAAGACCAGATCAGCCGCAAAGCCTCGAGGATCCATGATGAGATCGTCTCGGTTGACACACACTGTGATACTCCCATGCGCTTCTCCAGGGGTGGTTTTGATCCCGGCATACGCAATGAAAGAGGGTGCGTTGATTTCCCGAAGATGAAGGAGGGGAGGCTCGATGCCGAATTCTTTGCGATATTCATAGGCCAGGGTCCGAGAACCCCGGAGGCCTTCGAGAGGGAGCACGGAAGAACCCTGGCCATTTTTGATTCAATAAAGGCGAGCGTCGAACGAAACAAGACCCTGGCCGGAATTGCCCTTACCCCTGATGATGCCGTCAGGCTCAAGGCAGAAGGCAGGGTGGCCATCTTCATGGGCATAGAAAACGGATATCCCATAGGCACCGACCTGTCAAAAATCAGACAGTACTATGATCTGGGAGCACGCTACATCACTCTCTGCCATTCAGCGAACAACGATATCTGCGATTCCTCCAGCGACAAGGCAGGCCCTGAACATAATGGCCTTTCCGCCTTTGGCGAAGAAGTTGTCAGGGAAATGAACCGGGTGGGGATGATGATTGACGTTTCCCACATCTCCGACGAGTCATTTTATGATGTGCTGGCAATAACGAAGGCTCCGGTGATAGCCTCCCATTCCTCATGCCGCGCCCTCTGCGAGAATCCCCGGAACATCAATGATGACATGCTGCAGGCCCTGAAAAAGAACGGAGGGGTCATTCAGATATGCATCCTGAGCGACTATCTCAGGCAGCCTGTCCCCAATCCGGAGTATGATGCGAAGATGAAGGAACTGCGTGACAAATGGAGAAATATGGGCGAGCTTACCGAAGCGCAGCAGGAACAGAGATGGGAAGAGATCTCCAGGCTGCGGGAACAGTATGTAAAGCTGGCTACCATTGGAGATGCCGTGAACCATATACAGCATGTGATTGACGTCATCGGTATAGATTATGTTGGCATAGGATCTGACTTCGACGGTGGCGGAAGCATCGAGGGGTGCACCGATGCCTCAATGATGAAGAACATCACTAATGAAATGATCCGTCGCGGCTACAATCGTGAAGAGATAGCCAAAATCTGGGGCGGAAACTTCATGCGGGTCATGCGGGAAGTCCAGGAAACTGGCAGTAGGCAGTAGGCAAAAGGCAATAGTGAAGCTGCTGGAGATTATGCAGTTACTGTATATATAATGCCAACACTAATGCCTAATGGCTATTGCCTCTTGCCTGGCTTTTGCCTTTTACCCGCGAGAACCTCAGTGATTTTATCATCCATGCGGGCAGTGGCTTGTTAGGGTCACGGCGGCGCATGTCAAGATACCAGCCGAGCTTTTTGAGGATGGGCACCTTGTGTGTCTCCACGAACTCAATAAGTGTACCGTCAGGGTCTTCTATGTAGGCAAAATATCCGGCTGCCTCACCCATATCGAAGCTGCTTCCCTCATGACTCTCCTGGCTGTCAACTGTAAACGGGAAGCCCTTTTCGCTGCAGTATTTGCGCAGGTTATCCATGCCGCTGATGTCATAGCAGAGATGAATGAACCCGGGATCACCCCAGAGGCGCCCCTCGAAGATCCTCGTCGGCTCACTGTCAAGCGCCTGTACCAGTTCAATTACACTCTGGCCGAAGATCGGATTGAATCCGCCATGGAAGGGTCTTGATGGTGCCAGCAGTACGCGTCTGAACCGACCGTTTCCACCGGGTACAGCTGCCAGGTCATCAAAGGTGCCGGTGGTGTCATACACCACCCTGTCATATCCGAGGATATCAGAATAGAGCCCCAGTGCCCGGCTGATATCCGAAACACCGATGATGGCCCCGTATGAACCCCCTGAAATCTTCTTCAGGTTCATGAACCAGTCAGTGGCCCCCACGATGTGGAACAGGTTCCCGAAGGGGTCTTTGATGAAGAAGCTCTTCCGCCCAGCAGGATCGACCGCCGGTTTGCCCGTCACCTCAAAGTTGTTTGCTGAATAATATTTCCAGGCGCTCTCCACATCCTTCACCTTCATCTTGCAGGCGAAGATGCCCAGGTCGCCAAGTCTTGTCTCGCGGTCGCGGTATTCCGGTATCTTTCCCTTGTGCTGCCACACCTCGAAGCCTCCGCCGCTCTGCAGGTTCATGGCCAGCACAGCGTGCCTGCTTCGCGGCTCGCCGCCGGTATAGGGGAGCATCAGCCTCGCTTCAGCCTCATCCTCGAAAATGCGGCAGTCCATTCCGAACGCCCTGATATACCAGTCCCATGCTTCGGTGAGGTCAAAGACCCCGACGCCCATCTGCTGTATCCCGCTTATAATATAACCCTTGTTCTTCATTAAACCTGTCTCACATTGGTTTGATCCGCCCCGCTATCCTGAAAAAGAGCGAAGGCAAATATTTCCTTATTTTAAGCATCAGCAGCTCGCGGCTGCCGACCAGTATCTCCCTTTTATTTCGCCGGAGGCCCCTGATGATCTGCTCCGCCGCCCTGGCCGCGGTGACGCCCCCCTTCTGCCCGTCATCCATTTTCCCGTGTTCCTTCCCCTCGGATGTCAGCGCATGAAGCGAGATGGCCGTCTGCACCCTGCCGGGAATGAGAACTGACACCCTGATATTGTCCTTCCGGTGCTCTATCAGGAGAGTCTCGAAGAAGCCGTGCAGGGCCTGCTTGGAGGCTGAGTACGCTGACCGGAGAGGAAAACCGAAGCGTCCGGTGATGGAGCTGGTAGCTGCTATTTGTCCGCCTCCGCCTGCAATCATGTGAGGTAATACTGCCTTCGTAACGGCTATGGTGCCGAAGTAGTTGATCTCCATTATCCTGCGGTCAAGCGACAGAGGTGTCTCAATCAGTAAAGCCCTCTGGCTTATTCCACCGATATTCAGAAGAATGTCAATCCGGCCTTCCTTTCTGGCTGTCATGTCAACGATTTCCCGGATGCCTGAGGTATCTGCCAGGTCAAATGGCACGCAGGTCACACTGCCCTTCATCGCGGAGCACTCTTCCGCCACTCTTTTAAGTCCACCGTGATCATTTGATGATGCTATCACCCGGCTCCCGCCACTGGCAAAAGCCCTGACCAGTGCTTCCCCGATGCCTGAGGAGGCACCGGTGATCCATACCACCTTACCGGCAAAGAAATCTTTCATTTTCAGAGGGAAGAGACGCGTTTAACGAGACTTGTATATGTGTTGAGAAGTGTTCTGAATACCGGGTTCCCGGTACGCATGAGGTTCCAGATCCTGAATCCCACTACGGTGCGCAACAGAAGGAACCAGTTCCATGCCAGTATTCCAAGCACAGGTATAATCATGAACGCCATGATTGCCAGCCACCAGGGTTTGATGAATATTAGAGCCAGGATAATGTACAATGGCCCGAAGATAAAGCTCAGCCCGAGGAAAAACCCATATCTTGCCGTACTGATGAATGCAGGGTCCTTTGACTTGATGGCCTGCTGGTACGCAACCTGGTAAGTCAGAAAATTGAAAATGGCCCCGGCAACAAAGACGGGAAGTGTAACAAGCAACAGCAGCGATGAGAGTGCAAGCCATACCAACCGGTGACTCTTCTTTCTCAGGTGACGATATGTGACATTGAGCTTCGTGGCCTGGTCACGAACCGCAAGTGAATCTTCACACAGCACCTTATAGCTCACAGGGTCAGTCAGCCGCAGATCATTGAGCTTGCTCACCAGCCTCTGGTCACGAAACAGTTTCGGGTACCTTATCTTGTCACTGTACTTCTCATTGATGATTGTGCGCAGCTCATTGACAGCCTCGTAGTTCTCCTCATCACCGATATGAACCATCACCTTCTTCATTTCATCCGAAAGTCTGTCACGCAGCTCGGCAATCGCCCTGTTCGGATTCTCCCGGTATGAGTCATAGTATTCCGAGACATGGATCGGGTGACCGTAAACAACCGTCAGCACCTGCCTGAAACGCCAGTAATGCGAGTACTCCAGCCCCACCGGCACCAGGTTTATCTCTCCCTTGAATTCCTTCGCTTCAGCTGTCTGGAAAGCAATGCGGCATATCCCCTTTTTCAGCTGTCTCAGCTTCCTGAAGGTGGCATGATTGCCTTCCGGCAGGATTACCACCCCGTTGCGGTTCTCCATCACACGGAGGGTATCACGGAAGGTGTCGTCATTCTGCTTCACGGCATCAAAACCGTCCCTGATGCGGTACACAGGAAGCATCTTGAGGAAATAGAGGACCTTAGCCACGAACTTCTTCCTGAAGATATCTGCCCTTGCCAGGAACACAAGCTGACGGTCAAGGGTACAGAGCACGGCCATCGCGTCCATCAGCGCATTCTGGTGATTAGGCGCCAGGATTGTGGGAACTGAAAAATCAACATTGTCCCTGCCCAGTACAATCACCCTGCGATAGAAAATATAATTGTGCCAGAAATCGACGTATTTTTTTAACAGCTGATAGAAAATATCAAACTTCTCAATATTCTTCTTACCCATTCCGCGACAGGTTTACCTTCCGTTTAACATCAGCAAAGCCTTCAGGCCTTACGTGACACGAAGGTAGAAAAAGTTTCACCCTGTGGTGGCAGTATTGGCTGCTGTCAACAGGCTTAAGTCGTTTTTAGGTATTTATACCACCCGCTGTACGGTTGTGGACAGACGGCAACCGGAGAATCCAATTGCTGAGCAGGAGTCCTGTTACTATTCAAGGAAGTCTTCCAGTTCCCTTCGGTCTCTTTTTGTGGGACGGCCGAGGCCCCGCGGCCTGAAACCGTTTACCATCCTTCCTGCCACCAGCTTCGCCTTCTCCTCCTCCGGGGTGAGGTCAGTGATATAGTTCCCCACCAGAGGGGCGCCAACCCTTCCCTTCGGTATGGCGGTGACTGCATATGTATATGTCACAGGCGGTTTCCTCACTGTCAGTGTTGCGCCAGGTGCTATGAGGGAAGCAGCCTTGACAGGATGACCTCCGACAATTATCCGGCCTTTTTTGCACTCCTCGGTGGCTATGCTGCGTGATTTGTACAACCGAACGCACCAGAGGAACTTATCGATCCTTTCCCCTTTTTCTGCTGTCATCGGTCACTTTCCTGAGGGTGGAAGAAAGCTGTCATCGGTCACTTTCCTGAGGGTGGTAGCAGGCGGTCATCGGTCACTTTTTTGCGGGGGGCAATTCGCTGTCATCGCTGAGAGTTTTGCCTTTACGGTTATACGCTGTCATGGTGAGTTCGCATCCCGCAACGGCAAAAGAGAGCATCATCTCCACCGCCAGCGGCAGCCTCTTTTCAATCACCCTTAGTTCTTCGGGGCTCCATGTGCCCAGCACATAGTTCACCTGCCCTCCCCTGGGAAAGTCGTTTCCTATGCCAATCCGCAGGCGCGCGTACTCGTCCGTCCCCAGCACCTCACTGATGCTTGTGAGACCGTTATGCCCTCCGGCACTGCCGAATGCCCTCAGCCTGATGCTCCCGGTGGGGATGGCGATATCATCCGTAATGACCAGGAGATTTTCCTGTGCAATCTTCTCCTTTTGCAGCCAGTATCGTACGGCATTGCCACTGCGGTTCATGAAGGTCGACGGCTTGAGCAGAAACAGCTCGGCATTTTTGTGCCTCATGGTGGCAACAGAACCGTAACGGCTGTCCTTAAAAACAATACCGGATGCTGCAGCGGCAGCATCCAGTACCATAAACCCTACGTTGTGACGGGTGTTTCTATACTCGTCGCCTATGTTACCAAGACCGGCGATAAGATGTTTCATTACTCACTGTGGCCAGCTTATTCCTTTGCAGGGGCAGCAGCCTCGGCAGCCGGAGCTTCAGCTCCCGGAGCAGCTGCTTCTTCCTCCTTGAGCGAAACCCTTGAAACCTCAACCGATACAATCATTGCACGCTTGTTGTCAATGATATCCAGATTTTCATAGTTGAGATCGCCAATCTTGACTGACTGGCCAATACCGAGTCCGGTGATGTCAATTGTAAGATGATCAGGTATATACTTCGTGAGACCCATGACCTTCAGATTTCTGCGCTTTACGCGAAGTTTGCCCCCGGCCTTTACACCGGAAGACTCGCCCGTGATCTTCAGCGGGATATCGATGGTAACAGGCTTGTCTTCACTGACCTGCATGAAATCAATATGCTGCAGCTTGTCTGATACAGGGTGAAACTGGATTTCCTTCATAACTGCCTTATAAGTTTCACCGGCTACTTCAAGGTTAACAAGATACACGTCCGGCGTGTAAACCAGGCCCCGGAAGGCATTCTCATGAGCATAAAAGTGAAGATTCCCCTTTTCCCTGTACATCACACAGGGTACATTGTTCTCTGCCCGCAGGCTGTTAGTGCTCTTCTTGCCGAAATGCTCACGGGGTAAGGCTTTGATCTCAATAGTTTTCATCAGTCTTTAATTTGTTGTGTTACTCAAGGTTAATGCCATATAACCTCCCATCACACGTTTGACGTTTGTTGTAAAAAATTGGCGTGCAAATATAGCTAAAAAGCTCAGAATACAAAACCCGAACTGATAGAGGTGTTTGTATAAACAGCTTTTATTGCTTCGGCGAAGATCTCGCCAACGGAGAGAACCTTGATTTTAGGTGACTGGCATGTCAGTGGAATGCTGTCAGTTACAACAAGTTCCTCAAGTGGTGACCTGTCAATCTTCTCAACGGCGTTTCCTGACAGCACAGGGTGTGTGGCAAGGGCCCTGACGCTGAGTGCACCGCGGTCCTTCATCACTGTGGCCGCAAATGTCAGGGTGCCTGCAGTGTCTACCATGTCATCAATAATTACCACATGCCTGCCCTCCACTTCACCTATGATGGATATCTCTTCCACCACGTTGGGTTTTTTCCTCAGTTTGTAACACAGAACCATTTCGGACTGGAGGTAGCGCGCATAGGCATTTGCCCTTTTTGAACCTCCCATGTCAGGAGCTGAAACAGTCAGGTTGGGAAGATTCAGGTTCCTGATATAGGGTGCGAAGAGGGCCGAACCAAAGAGGTGGTCAACGGGTACGTCGAAGAATCCCTGTATCTGGTCAGCATGAAGGTCCATAGTGATGATACGGTCAACGCCTGCCTTCGTCAGCAGGTCAGCTGTCAGCTTGGCTCCCAGTGATACCCGCGGACGGTCCTTGCGGTCCTGCCGGGCAAAACCATAATACGGGATGACTGCGTTCACCTTGTAGGCTGAAGCCCTCTTGGCCGCATCAATCATCAGGAGTAGCTCCATAAGGTTCTCCGCGGGAGGGTTGGTTGACTGGATGATGAAGACGTGACAGCCCCTGACAGATTCGTCAAAACAGGGTTGGAATTCGCCGTCGCTGAAGCTCAGCAGTGAACTCTTGCCAAGCTCGATGCCGAGATGATCGGCAATCCTTTCTGCTATTGCAAGCGATGATGTACATGAAAAAATCTTATAGGGAGCCCGGCCGATCATAACAGAAAATTGATTATGGTTTCACTTAAAGATGCCCCAAAATTAATATTTATGGGTTAATCATTTCCTCCCGGTGAAAAAAATCATATTTCTCTCAATATAATCAAGAACCTCATCCCTCCCGGTACCCTTTGACGCCGAGGTAACGAAAGTCTGCGGCAGGGTCTCCCAGGTCCGGAGCATAACGCTGTCATGTATGGCCACATTCCTGGCTGCTTCGGCTGCCGACACCTTGTCAGCCTTTGTGAAGACCCTGGCGAATGGCACTCCGTTCAGCGCCAGCCGCTCCATGAATGCCAGGTCAGAGGCCATGGGCTCATGCCGGGCATCTATAAGCACAAAAAGCAGGATCAGGTTCTCCCTGAGCGTGACATATGAGGTAATGAGTTTGTCCCACTCATCACGCATCTTCTGCGACACCCGCGCATAACCATATCCGGGGAGGTCTACCAGGTACCAGCCCTCATTGATGATAAAATGATTGATGGTCTGCGTCTTGCCCGGACTGCCCGATGTCTTTGCCAGTCCCTTCCTTGAAACCAGCATGTTGATCAGTGATGACTTGCCAACGTTTGACCTGCCGATGAATGCATATTCAGGTCGATCAGCCGGGGGCATCTGGCTTACCTTTGCGCTGCTGGTGACAAAAGATGCTGACCTGATGATCATTATCCGTTCAGTTTTTCCTTGAACCGCCTGTTGTCAATGATGAACCTTTCATGAAGGCCTTCGCCAATCTTCCCTGTTTCATCTTCAGCTTCAACGCGAAAGAGGAGCCTGTTCCCCTTCACCTCCTGCAGGGTGGCGGTGCATATGACGGTTTTGCCAACAGCAGTGGCCTTGAGGTGCCTGATGTTCACCTCCGTTCCGACTGTTCCTTCACCCTCGTCGAGGCAGGCCTCAACAGCCTTCATCGCTGTCTGTTCCATGAATGCGATCATGGCCGGTGTAGACAGTACATTGTGCAGTCCTGATCCGTAAACAGCTGCCGTATCATTGGTGCCGACCGTTCTTGTGGTCGTCAGCCTGATGCCAGGTACCAGAGTCTGTGCCATTTTCTTTAGTTTAAGTCTTTATATTTTAAAGGTATTGCGAGGCGGTAATAGAGCCTGTTTCCGAACTGCGTCAGGTATGACGCAATGACAACCACTGAATCAGCTTTGTGGCCGGGCGTTTTCTTAAGATCGAGATACCCTGTGGTGGCCGTCTGCAGCAGCAGCTCCAGAGAGTCAATGTCAACCAGGCCGTTGACATAGTCACCCCTGTAAAACTTTGCATTCTCAGCCATGTCAGAGAATTCGATGAGAATCTTATACGTGCCTCTCTCTGCGTAACGGTCACTGGCCCTGTGCCTTATATCCGGGTAACCTGTCACCTTCTCCCCGCTCATCATATACTCCTCTATCCCCGGATGGCGCTTGCCGTCAGTGTAGCTGAGCCTTGCCTTCACCAGGCCGTTCTTGTAATACTGAACCTGGTCACCGTTAATCGTGTCATTAACATAGGGAGTGACCCTGAAGAGTTTCCCGTCAGGGTAGAACCATTTGGCTTCGCCGTTCTTCTTGTCACCGGAGTAAGGTATCTCCTGCTCCAGGAGGCCGCCCTTGTAGAAGGTGCGGGTCATGCCCTCACGGATGCCGTTCTTATAGGTGACCTCCTTAAGCTTGACATTATCACGGACATAGTTTTTCAGGCCCGTAAAGCCAGTGTCGGCCACCTGGACATCCTTCTTCCTGCCATTTCCTTCCGGACCTGTTCCTCCGCCGCAGGAAGAGGCCATTATCATTATTATTGCTGTTGCAAGCAGTGTGACATGTTTCATTTCGTTTTTGGTTTTTGTGGTACGAATACTTCCAGCAGTACTGCCTTCCCCCTGGGGATAATGACGACGCTGTCAGCTGAAGCCGGGATGAGGAGTGTCTCCCCGGCCTTTATCTCCTCGCTGTGGCCATTGCACTCAATTACTGCCATGCTTTCAGTGCAGATATATATCACGAATGAGTCGGTCAGGCTGTAGTCCTTGATGATGGGCCTGTCAAAGCTGATCAGGCTTGTGCAGAAATAGGGACTCTCGGCAAGGAGGACGGTCCTGTTGAGTTCAGGAGTTATCCTCAGGAGGTTGGTGCTGTCATGACTGTAATCAATTGCGTCAAGTGCCAGTGAAGTATGCAGTTCCCTCTGTTTCCCGCTTTCGTCAACACGGTCCCAGTCGTAGATGCGGTAGGTGATGTCGGATGTCTGCTGTATTTCGGTGAGCAACACCCCGCCTCCGATTGCATGGACAAGTCCGGCCGGGATGAAAAAGACATCACCCGTGTTTACCACCGTCGCATTGACAATATCCGCCATTTTTCCGCTGCTGAGATATCCAAGGTACTCCTCCTTTGTAATCTTTTTCCTGAAGCCCGTATAGATCACTGACCCGGGAATGGCGTCCATGACATACCACATCTCGGTCTTGCCCCAGGCATGGTGCCTCTCCGAGGCCATCCGGTCATCAGGATGAACCTGGATGGAGAGCCTGTCGGCAGCATCAATGAACTTGATGAGAAGCGGGAACTCCGTGCCGAACTTTGAATAAACAGCCTCACCCAGCAATTCATCCATGTATATCTCGGCTATTTCCTCAAGGGTATTACCCTTCAGAAAACCGTTTGCCACAACCGAACTTGCGCCCGGCATGCCGCATATCTCCCAGCTCTCACCGATTTTTGTGCCCGTACGCGATTTTTTGCCGTAACGCTGCCTGAGGGTGTCGCCTCCCCAGATCATCTCCCTGAGTTTAGGTTTGAACCTGATGGGATAAAGTGAACTCATAGGCGTCAGAAGCTATAGTCAACCACCAGTTTTGCCTTCCTGATCGATGAGGCTGCCGTAACAGCTTCGCGGTGCGGGTCACTCGCCTGGTAACGCTTCAGGTCTTCCACCGAGGCAAAGGTTGCGTCAATCACAAAGTCTCCGGCATGGTCCACATCAGTGATATTTACCCCTGTGCGATACTCAATAATGTACTTCAGCCTGTTGCCCAGAGGCCCGAAGATCTCCTTCAGCTTCATCACCGCCTCGTTCCTCCCCTCGGGTGTGACCGGCGGCGAAAGCTTAAAGATCACGATGTGCTTTACCATACAGTTGTTTTTGTTACTTTTGGTACAAAAATAAACATTTTATGCTTATTGTCGGGATCGCCGGAGGCACAGGATCAGGAAAGACAACTGTAGTTCGAAAACTTATTGAGATGCTTCCCCCGGGGGAAGTGGTGATACTGCCGCAGGACAGCTACTACCGTGATAACAGCCACATCCCGGTTGAGCAGAGACAGAACATCAACTTTGACCATCCTGACTCGGTGGAATGGCCTCTGCTGATAGCACACCTGGCTGAACTCAGGGCAGGCAGGCCCATCATGATGCCGATTTACTCATACCTTACATGTGTCAGGTCGGAAGAGACAGTGCCCATAAGGCCCGCCGAGGTTGTAGTGGTGGAGGGGATACTTGTGCTGGCTGACCCCGGGCTTCGCGCGATGCTTGACATCAAGGTGTTCGTGGATGCCGATGCTGATGACAGGCTGGGCAGGGTGATTCAGCGTGACATCGTGGAACGGGGCCGCTCGGTGCTCATGGTCCTGGAACGGTACAATAAAACAGTGAAACCGTCACACCTTCAGTTCATTGAACCGTCAAAGCGGTATGCCGATATAATTATTCCCGGTGGAGGGGAGAACCTTGTGGGGATAGAGGTGCTGAAGACAATCGTTGAAAAGCACCTGAGATAAATTGCTTTTCAGCTTCTGCGGAGCTCCCGCAGGTACATCTGGATTGTGTTCTCAAGCCCGTAGTAGAGGGCATCTG
>DAIDJT010000047.1 GCA_027451265.1 Bacteroidales bacterium
TGAAGAGGAAATAGTGGAAATAGGTAAGCGGACTACTATTGACCTCGGTATCCACGGGCTTCACCCGGAGCTCATAAGGCTGGTGGGAAAGATGAAATACCGTTCATCGTACGGGCAGAATCTGCTTCAGCACTCACGAGAGGTAGCCAACCTGGCATCAATCATGGCTGCCGAACTGGGGCTTAACCCGAAGCTGGCAAAACGGGCCGGACTGCTGCATGACATAGGCAAGGTGCCTGATGACGAGCCGGAACTGCCACATGCCGTGCTGGGGATGAAGCTTGCTGAAAAGTACAAGGAGAAACCGGAGGTTATCAATGCCATCGGAGCTCACCATGATGAGACTGAGATGAGCACACTCATTGCACCCATCGTGCAGGTATGTGACGCCATCTCAGGCGCCCGTCCAGGCGCCAGGCGTGAGGTCATCGAATCATACATCAAGAGGCTTAATGAACTCGAATCAGTCGCTCTCTCTTATCCGGGAGTGACCAAAACATATGCAATCCAGGCAGGAAGAGAGCTGAGGGTGATAGTAGGGGCTGACAAGGTATCTGACAAGGACACCGAGAACCTCTCCTTTGAGATTGCACGCAAGATACAGAACGAAATGACCTATCCGGGTCAGATCAAGATCACGGTTATCAGGGAGACAAGGGCAGTCAACTACGCCAAATAATGAAAAAACTGAAGATCCTTAACATCGTCGGCGCGAGGCCCCAGATCATAAAGGCCTCCGCCATCAGCAGGGCGGTTGCGGGGGAGTTCTCCGGTGAGATTGAGGAGGTGGTGGTTCATACAGGTCAGCACTATGACAGGGAACTGTCGGATGTCTTTTTCGACGAGCTGGAGATAAAGCGCCCTGACCATAACCTGCAGGTAGGGTCAGGAAGGCACGGGAGGCAGACCGGGATGATCATGGAACGCCTGGAGGATGTGATCCTCAACGAGAAACCTGACTGCGTTGTGATCTACGGAGACACCAACTCTACCCTTGCTGCAGCCCTGGCAGCAGCGAAACAGCATTTTCCGGTGGTGCACATTGAGGCCGGCATGAGATCATTCAACAAGACCATGCCTGAAGAAATCAACCGCATCATGGCAGATCATGCCTCTACGCTTCTCATTGCCCCCACCAATGCGGCATTCAAGAACCTGATGGCAGAGGGATTCCGGCCGGAAAACATGGCGCCCTATTCAATCAACAACCCCAGGGTCTTCCTTACAGGTGACATAATGTATGACAACAGCCTCTTCTATGCTGACCTGGCTGAAAGGAAGAAGCAGGATTTCCTGACAGGGCTCGGAGTTGGTGACGGTGATTTCGTGCTTGTGACAATCCATCGTGATTCCAACACTGATGACCCGGTCAGGCTCAGTGCAATTTTCAGCACCATCAGGGAGATTTCGGAGGAGCACTCAATGCCCATGATCATGCCACTGCACCCAAGGACGATGATTGCGCTACGCAACCGCGTACCCGAACTCTACGCTGCCATCTCTGACCACCCCTTCCTGAAGGTCATTCCTCCCGTATCATTCCTTGAAATGATCCTGCTTGAAAAGAGGGCAAAATTAATCATAACCGACTCCGGCGGAGTGCAGAAGGAAAGTCATTTCTTTTCGCGCCCATGTATCGTCCTGAGGAAGGAAACTGAATGGGTGGAACTCGTTAAAAACGGCACTGTGAAGCTTGCAGACGCAGACCCTGTCAAAATACGGGAGGCGTGGGATTATTTCATGACCAGCGGCAGCACACTTCAGTACCCGGCTTTTTACGGCGACGGAAAAGCAGCATTTATAATTCTCAGGGAGATACTGGCTGTTTTCAGGAGCTGAGCCCCGTGAGAACATGCTCAGCCAGTTTTTTTACGGACGGTTTATAGTCGCTGAGGAACTCACCGGTTACCCTGTTTGCAATCACCACGCAGATTGTCAGTGCCTTGTGGTTCAGAAGTTTTGAAAGCCCATAAATGGCAGAGCTCTCCATTTCATAGTTTGTTATCCTCTGCCCTTTGAAACGGAATGACGTAATATTGTCATTCAGTTCGCTGTCAAAGGGTTCAAGCCTGAGGCGGCGGCCCTGCGGTGCATAGAAACCCGGGGTTGAAATTGTGATTCCCCTGGTTATGTCTGAAGCAAGCCTTTCGATGAGAGCGGCATCGGCATCCACGGCATATGGGTAGGCAAGAACATCAGGCCATTCGAGATGAGTGGCCAGCGCATCGGCGAGCATATGGTCAAGACACCATTCATACCCCTCGTAGAAATGAAGGACGCCATCAAATCCTACGGCTTTCGTTGTGGCAATGAATGATCCTGCGGGCAGGTCAGACTGCAGGCCTCCGGTGGTGCCGATCCTTACAAAGGTCAGTGAACGGGGTTCTTCCACCGCCATGCCTGTGGTGAGATCAATATTTGCCAGGGCATCCAGTTCGTTAAGGAGAATGTCAATGTTGTCCGTCCCGATGCCTGAAGAAATAATGGTGAATTCACAGTCACGGAAAGTGCCGGTAACTGTGCTGAACTCCCTGTTGCTCTTGCGCACCCTCACTGTGTCAAGCATTTCGGCTATCATATCAACTCTTCCCGGGTCGCCCACAATTATTATTTTTTCGGCTATGTCTCCCGGAAGGAGATGAAGGTGAAACAACGAGCCGTCAGGATTGATTATAAGTTCAGTTTTTTTCATTCGATTATATGTTTTTATTTCTGTGTCCGGATGGAACCCTTCAGGAAGGATAAAAAGCCAATTCTTTGTAAACTTTTTCTCCTGAAAGTTTCAAGGCCGGATGAATAAGATGCAAAAATACAAAAAATGTCATCCGCAAATCACCCGCAGGTGAGACCGGTCAGGCAGTTAATTATTGTTAATTTGGCAATTGAACTGATCAGGATTGTTTGATGCTCTTATCTTTGCGGTCTTACCCCAACCGTACAGAGATGCCACAACCAAAACCTGGCAAGAGAGCTTGCACAATTGCCCTTCAGGCAGTGATTATCACCGTTATGAGCCTGAACAGCGCCATGGGAGCTTCACAGGACAAAAAAAGAGCGGAGGCTGTACGCTCCTCAGGGACCATTCAGATTGACGGAAAGCTTGATGAAGAATCATGGAAGCAGGCAGTTCCTGCCGGTGATTTTGTTATTTACAACCCTCATAACGGAATGCCTTCGGCATACAGGACAGAGGTGAGACTGCTCTATGATGATGATGCCCTTTATATAGGAGCAATAATGTTTGACAGCCATCCTGACAGCATTTTCACCCAGCTGGGCCAGAGAGATGACGGAGACATCAATGCTGATCATTTCTGGATTGAGATTTCACCCTTCAATGACGGGCTGAACGGTGAAATATTTAAGGTCTCAGCATCAAACGTACAGATTGACAACAAGATGACCTCCACTGAAAGCTGGGAGCACAATGATACCTGGGACGCCGTCTGGGACAGCCGCACCAGGATAAGTGAAGACGGGTGGATAGCTGAGGTGAAGATTCCTTACTCGGCCCTCCGGTTTCCGAGGTCAGCCACGCAGCTATGGGGCATCAATTTCTGGCGCGAGGTGCGCCGTACAAGGGAGACCTCCTCATGGAACTTCGTCACCAAGGAATTCGGTTCATCCATAGCGCATATGGGAGAACTGGCCGGGATACGCGACGTCAAACCACCGCTCAGGCTGTCACTTGTGCCATATGTCTCGGGCTACCTGGAACATATGACAGATCAGCCGGGTGTGGGTACCTCTTATAACGGCGGGCTTGATCTCAAGGTCGGCCTTACGGAGAGCTTCACCCTCGATGCAACATTAATACCTGATTTCGGGCAGGTGCAGTCTGATGACAATGTGCTTAACCTGTCACCCTACGAGGTTAAATACAATGAGAAGAGACCCTTCTTCATGGAAGGGACGGAACTCTTCAACAAGGGCGACATATTTTATTCCCGCCGCATAGGAGGGACTCCGCATCTGGTCAGGGATGTTTATGACATGCTGGAGGAAAATGAATCGGTTACCAGGAATCCGGCGGAGGTGAGCCTGCTGAATGCGACAAAAATTTCAGGAAGAACCAGGGGCGGTCTCGGTATAGGGATCTTCAATGCAGTTACCAACAGCACCTGGGCCGAGGTGGAGAACACTGTCACAGGGGAAACCAGGCGGATAATGACTGAACCTCTGACCAACTATAACATGCTGGTGCTTGACCAGACGCTGAAGAATGACTCTTACATAAGCGCCATGAACACCAGCGTGATCAGGGCAGGTGAAAGGAATGAAAATTTCTATACCGCCAATGTCACCGGCTTTGAGGCTCTTGTAAAGACTTCCGACAGGCTCTGGTCAGCCTCCGCCGGAGCAGCCCTTAGCCAGAAATACTACTCCTCCGAACCGACAGCCCTGGGCCATGCGCTGAATTTAAACGCAGGCAAGACAGGCGGCAAGTTCCGGACTGACTACAACCTCTCTCTGATGAGTGATACCTATGATCCGAATGACATGGGTTACCTGAGGAACAATAATGAAATAGAACACTCTGTTGATTTCTCATACAGCACTTACGAACCGTTCGGAAACATCATGACCACCCGTACATCGCTCGATTTCAGTTACGGGCAGCTTTACAATCCAAGGGCATTCACGAGTGCAGGCGTTTCGCTTGACGCAATGATTCTGCTGATGAATTACTGGTCGCTTTCACTGGAGGTTGAAATGACACCATGGGGAGAAGACGACTATTTCGAACCCCGTACCCGTGACATGTCGATGTACTATCACAGGCCGCCTGCCTTCCAGGCTGGCTTCAGGGGTGACACTGACAAGAGCAAGAAGTTCTATATTCAGGGGAATGCTGAGTACTACAAGGGCTGGTCTGATTATGACCAGCACGCATATATGTGGTCACTCCAGCCGGAGTTCAAGGCGAGCCGGAGACTATCCTTCAGCTACTCACTCTCGGTTGAGAAATTGTTCAATGACATCGGGTATGTCCCGGGAAACCTGGGTGAGGGAATTACCTTCGGGAAGCGTGACGTGACCACAATCACCAACACTCTCTCCGGAGCCTTCATTTTCTCGTCAAGTTCCTATCTCACCCTCAGGGGAAGGCATTACTGGTCAAGGGCCGATTATGACGGTGATTATTTTACCCTCCGGCAAGACGGCAGCCTGACTGACCGCGTTTATTCAACCCCTCTGAACAACAGTGACGTCAATACAAACTTCCTTAACATTGACGTGGTTTATACCTGGCGGTTTGCACCGGGAAGCGAACTTTCACTGGTATGGAAGAACTCCATATGGTCAGAGGGGGATGTCATCATCCGCAACGGACTTGACAATTTCACCGACCTGCTCTCCATGCCCCAGACAAACAGCCTGTCATTAAAAATTTTATACTACCTTGACTACCAGAATTTCAGGAAGCTCTTTAAGTCAAAGTAATTAATATCAAACATGTTACAAAGAATCCAGACATTGTTCCTCCTGGCAGTGGTGCTGCTCTCAGGGCTGATGCTCACCGGTGACCTTATCCAGCTGACGGCCGGAGACGGCACCATGTTCAGTATTGGTTTCCCGGGTATGACAGACAAAGGGGGAGAGGTGATACAAAGGCTATGGCCGATGACAGTAATTCTTGCATTGGTCCCTCTCCTTGCACTCATTGCCATCTTTCTTTACAAAAAGAGGCCGTTGCAGATGAGGGTGACGATGCTTGTTCTTCTGCTTTCGCTGGGAACGCTTATTCTAGGAGCCTTTTATGTTCTGATGCTTGACCGGAAGATCGATGTGAACATCCTCTGGAAGGTCAAAGTGCTCTTCCCGCTCATCTCAGCTATCCTGGCATGGCTTGCCTACCGGGGCATCATGAAGGACGAGGTGAGGGTCAGGTCATATGACCGTCTCAGATAATCTCTAGTCTTTCCTGGTCAGTAATCTTTTCGCAATAATGGCATTTGAGAGCCACCGGTTTCTTTGAGACCACTTTGAACCGCGTGGTAACCTTCTCAAAGTTGGTGATGCATTTGGGGTTCATGCATTTGGCTATTGCGGTTATAGTATCCGGAACCTCCACCACGCGCTTTTCAATCACCTGGTAGTCTCTTATTATATTCAGTTTTGCGTTGGGTGCCACCAGGGCTATCCTGTTGATGTCATCATCCTCGAAGAACTTGCCTGCAATTTTAATGATGGCCTTTTTGCCGTCTGTTTTGCTTTCGAGGTTTGTGCCGAATGTTATCTGGTTTTTGATACGGTCAAGGCCGAGAATCTTTATTACCTTGAAAAGAGTGCTGGCCGGGATGTGATCTATCACCGTTCCGCTTTCAATGGCGGTGACCAGCAACTGCTTCGGGTCATTCACGTTTTTCATGGCTTATTTTTTTAATCCAAGTAATGTGCATATGATTGCCTGCCTCGTATACACCCCGTTAAGTGCCTGCTCGAAATAGTAGGCCTTGGTGTTGGCATCGACGTCTGTACTGATCTCGTTTACCCGCGGGAGCGGATGAAGAATCTTCATTCCGGGTTTGGTGTCTGACAGCATATGGTCATGAAGGACATACGCATTTTTTACCTTCTCATACTCCATCGGGTCAGAGAAGCGCTCACGCTGTACCCGTGTCATATAGATAATATCAGCCTTGTTAATAACCTCGTTCAGATCAGCTGTCTCATAATAATCAAGGCCGAGGTTCCTCAGGTAAAGCTTGTATTCATCAGGCATCTTAAGCTCCTCCGGAGCAACGAAGTTGAAAGATGTCTTCCATCTTGACATTGCCATCAGCAGTGAGTGCACGGTGCGTCCGTATTTCAGGTCGCCCACCATGCAGATGTTCAGATTGTCAAGGGTGCCCTGTGTCTTAAGGATGGAGTAGAGGTCAAGCAGGGTCTGTGTGGGATGCTGATTGGCACCGTCGCCAGCGTTTATTACCGGTACCGTTGATACTTCGCTGGCATAACGGGCACTCCCTTCGATGGGATGGCGCATTACAATCAGGTCAACGTAGTTGTTGACCGTCCTGATGGTGTCATTAAGCGTCTCCCCCTTGGTTACGCTTGAGCTGGACGAGTCGGTGAATCCTATCACTTTCCCTCCGAGCTTGTTGACGGCGCTCTCAAAACTGAGACGTGTGCGGGTTGATGGCTCAAAGAAGAGTGTTGCCACAACCTTTCCACGAAGGATATCCTGAACAGGGTTCTTTTCGAATTCTGCAGCAAGACTGAGAATTTTGGTTATTTCCCCCGTGGTCAGATCATCAATTGAGACTAAGCTTCTGGGTTTCATTAGATTATGTTTTTATGTGCCTGAACTTTGACAAAGTTATCATAACTGTCTCTGCAATTTTCAGCCTGTTTAAAACTATTTTAAAAAAATAGCCCGCCTATAATGTTGCGAGCCATTTCATCTGCAGTCCGCTGATTTTGTTCAGCCTGCCGGTTAAATTGTCAGCCCTGGAAACCCTGAACATGATCTCCACGGTTACGTCAGTTCCGCTGTAACGGTGTTCTGACTGGCTGCATGATTCATCCCTCAGCACTTTCATTACATCATTCATGGATTCATACGGAAAGGTGACTGTCCATTTTTCCATGAGATGTTTCTCAACCACTGTTGCAGTGCCAAGCGCATCGGCGGCAGCACTGCGGTAGGCGTTGATCAGTCCGCCCACTCCCAGGAGAGTTCCTCCGAAGTACCTGATCACCACAATCATGATATTGGTGAGTTCACGGGAATTAATCTGTGCCAGGATTGGTTTTCCGGCGGTTCCCGACGGCTCCCCGTCGTCACTGACACGCCATGTCTGCCTGTCTGGTCCCAGTACCCATGCGAAGCAGTGATGCCTCGCATCATGGTACTCTTTTCTCAGCTCCGCGAGCCTGGTCTTTATCTCCTCCTGGGAGGTCACAGGGATAGCTATTGCGATGAACCTGCTGCCACGGTCCTTGAACAGCCCATTTGATTCTCCCTCTATTGTCTTATATGTATCTGAAAAAAGCATATCCTGTACGAAGCGGGGGTCGTTTAAAGCAATGCCAGTGCCTTCGCGCCTTTGAATAAGGTAATTATACCCATGATTATCAGTACTATATAGATCACATTGGTGAAGGTTTTCTGGCTGATTCGCGAAACCAGGTTGTCGCCTGTCCTCAGCCCTGCCACCAATGCCGGAACGGAGCAGAGTGCAAGCAGCGCCGTCTCCCGGCGGATTAGTCCTGAGATAAAATAGAACAGCAGTGCATAAGAAACGGCAAAAAGGATGAAGATGGAGATAATGGCGTTGAATTTTTCCCTTGGGGTCTTCATTGAGGAGAGGATAATTGCCACCGGGGGTCCTGTGATGCCGGTGGCGCCTGCCAGGATACCGCCGAACAGTCCGCTGAATGTCATTGCCATGGCGTCGGAACTGATTCTGAAGTTAAATCCCCTTGTGAGTGCAAACACAATCAAAATTATAAGCAGTCCCCACACAAGCTGAATAAATGCCGGGTTGATATACTTAAGAACAAGCGTTCCGGCGGCAACTCCGATACCGGTGAAGATTGCCATCCTCCCCAGTGGCTGTTCCCTTACCAGTTCCCTTGACCGCCGGTAGTATATCACTGAAAAGACAATGTTGATAATGGCAATGAAGACGGCAGTGTCAGTCACCGGCATTATAAACTGTATCAGTGGCACCGCCACAAGGGCAAGTCCGAAACCGGTGAAACCTCTGACAACGGAAGCAATGAATATAATTACTGAAAGGGCAATAATATTTCCGGCGGTCAGCATCCTAATCGGGGTATAAGGCCATCTGCCTGAAATCTGACAAAAAGGATTCCGTCTGTGCCTCCCAGCGCCCGGTTTCATCCTTCAGTGACAGGCCGTCTGTCAGTACTTCGCGCATCCGGCTGTCGCCGGAAAGAATATCGAAAGGCATAAGGCGGTATTCATATTCGTAAGGTGGCGGGTTGAATTTCAGGGAGCCTTCCGGTGAAGTGCGGATAATTGCATCAAAAAGGTGCATGGCAGTTGCCACCGGTTTAAAGACGGAGGCATCGGTGATATGGATCTGGATTCCCCTGCAGTATTCGCCAGCATATTTATGGAAGGTGGGGATGAAGTCATGCATCCTGAACTGACATCCCGGCAGTTTCCTGCTCCGCATCTCATCCAGGAGTCTGCGTCCGTCTATCCATGGAGCACCCGTAAGTTCAAATGGAATCACTGTTCCCCGTCCCTCGGAGATGTTAAGGGCTTCGGCGAGCACCGTTCCAGGGTAGACCGTGGCCGTCTGCGGGGTCGGCATGTTCGGTGAGGGGAGGACCCATGGCAATCCTGTCTCATAGTACATTGAATTGCGTCTCCAGCCTTCCGCCCTGATGATATGCAGCTCACAGCCCGGGATATGTTTTTCCTTTACCCAGAGTGCCATTTCGCCGATTGTCATACGGTGACAGAGCGGGATACACGCTGCGCCCACGAATGTAAAATAATCCTCATTCAGGACTGGTCCGTCAGCAGGAACCCTTCCTATCGGGTTGGGTCTGTCAAGCAGGTACACCGGCAATCCGGCTTCGGCGCATGCCTCCATGCACAGTTTTACGGTCCATATGTATGTATAGAGTCTTGCACCGACGTCCTGCAGGTCAATCACAAGGGCATCCAGCCCGTTCAGCATTGCAGCCGTCGGTTTGCGGTGCTCCCCGTAAAGGCTGTGGACAGGGATACCCAGGACGGGGTCAACGGTGCTTCTCCACTCTATCATGTTGTCCTGGGTCTGCCCCGAGAGCCCGTGCTGTGGTCCGAAAATGGCGGCCAGCTTTAAATCTTTGCTGCTGCCGAAAATCTCGGTTATATGCCTGTAATCTGATGATATGCTTGATGCGTGGCAGAGGAGACCCGCCCTTTTCCCCCGCAGGCCTTCAGGCAGCCTGAGGGTGATTACATCAAGTCCTGATAACACTTTCATATAGTTACAAAAATAGTTAAAAGAGCGGTGGGTGCAAGAACCGGCAGCCTCCCGGCAAGGAAATAATCAATATATTTACAACCTCCCGAAAAGGAGAATTGTTATACAGTCAAAAACATACAATGAAGCCATTTCTTACCTCTCTCTTTTCCGTGCTGATATTGGTGGCGTTGGAAGCCCCGGCACAGGAAAGGATCACGAAGTATATTACTTCCGCAAAACCCGACAGGATAGTTTTGAATCTCAACGGAGATCCGTCCACTACGATGGCTGTGACCTGGAGAACGGACACAACCGTGAATGAGACTGTGGCCCGGCTTTCCCGCAACCTTCCCGGCGTGCTTATGGCTGACTCTGCCCTGGCAGTGAAGGGCAGATCAGAGGACATCACCGGTGACGGTGTCACGGCCAGGTTCCATTCAGTGACATTTACAGGGCTTGCCCCCGGCACCGGCTATGCATACTGTGTCGGCTCAGGCGGGGATGCCAGTGAGTGGTTTACATTCAGAACTGCCGAAGCAGGTGCCGCCCCCTTCTCCTTTCTCTGGTTCGGAGATTCTCAGGTAGGACCCATTTCATCGTACGCGAGGGTGATCAGGCATGCTTACCGCTCCGTGCCGGAAGCAGCTTTCATGATATTTACAGGCGACCTGATTGACGGTGGGTATACTACCAAAACCCTTGATGATGAGTGGGGCGACTGGCACAGGGCAGCAGGATTCATTGCATCGGAAGTGCCTGTTGTTGCAACCCCTGGCAACCATGAATTCTATGACCCGATTGACAGGCAGAAGCGTGACATTAACAGGTACTGGAGGCCGGGTTTCACTCTCCCGGAAAACGGACCTGCAGGGCTGGAAGAAACAGCCTACAGTTTCGACTACCAGGGGGTTCGGTTCATAATGGTCAGCAGTGACCAGATGCTCAGGGATGAAGACATTGCCCGCAGACAGACTGAATGGGTCGAAAGCCTCCTGAAGAATAACCCATGTAAATGGACCGTAATGGCATTTCATCACCCGTTCTTTTCAACAGCCGCCAGGAGAGACAACAGGGTTGTCAGGGAGAATCTGAAACCGCTGGTTGACAGGTACAGGGTTGACCTGGTGCTGAACGGCCATGACCATACCTATGCAAGGGGGATGATGCTCCCTGAAGGAAAGACCGGCGGGGGCAGGGAGGCCGGGACTGCGTACGTGGTATCGGTAAGCGGCGCAAAACAGTACAGGCAGGATGCAGAACCGTGGTGGATTGTCGGATTTAGCAACAGGCAATTCTGGCAGGCTATCACCGTTGACGGTAAACGGCTGACATACAGGTCATATGATGCATCAGGCGCTGTGGCTGACCAGTTCACACTTACCAGGATGAGGAACGGGAAAAACAGACTGGGTGTGGCATCGGCAACTACAACAAAATAACACTTGCTTATGAAACAGATTAAAAAAACAATACTGGTATTCCTTGTCGCTGCGCTTGCACTTGCATGCTCAAGGAAGGAGGGAAGTCTTGAAATATATGCCACAACTGACCTCCACGGAATGCTGCTTCCTTTTGACAACACCGAGGGTGAAGCCACAGACCATTCGCTGGCCAATCTTGCATCTGTGGTGGAATCGGCAGGAAAGGAGAATATAATTCTGCTTGACAACGGTGACATCCTGCAGGGTGACCCCATGGCGTATTACTACAATTTCATAGATACAGTTGATAAACACATCATTGCTGACATATTGAACTACCTGGGGTATGATGCAGCCACTGCCGGCAACCATGACATAGAGGCGGGCCATGCAGTCTATGACCGCGTAAGAAGTGAGTACAACTTCCCGATGCTTGCCGCAAATGCCATTGATATCAGCACCGGGGAACCTTATTTCAAGCCATATACAGTCATTGAAAAGAAGGGATTGAAGGTTGTGGTCTTCGGGCTTATTACTCCTTCTGTGCCCCGCTGGCTTCCTGAATCGCTTTACCGGGGAATCAGGTTTGAAAATATGCTTGCCACGGCCAGGAAGTGGATGCCTGTAATGCAGGCAGAAAAGCCTGACCTGGTGATCGGACTGTTTCATTCGGGAATGGGCGACGAAAGAGACAGGGGAGATGATGAGAACAGCACGCTTTCTGTTGCCATGAATGTTCCCGGTTTTGATGTTGTCTTCTGCGGTCATGACCACAGGCAGGACATGAAGGAAGTAACAGACAGTGAAGGGAACAAGGTACTGGTACTCGACGGCGGAAGCAGGGCCGAGGCTCTGATGAATGTCACCGTGGTAATGGAAAAGGATCAGGAAGGAAAAAGAAGACCGGTTCTCACCGGGAAAATAATACCCATGAACACCCTGCCGGAATCAGCTGATTTTATTGACAGATATCGTGATGCTTCTGACAGGGTTAAGGAATATACGTCTGAAATAATTGGCCGTTCA
Organism: Bacteroidales bacterium; assembly: GCA_027451265.1. Classification (GTDB taxonomy): domain Bacteria; phylum Bacteroidota; class Bacteroidia; order Bacteroidales; family VadinHA17; genus SR-FBR-E99. The sequence goes on from DAIDJT010000047.1 coordinate 12,386, forward strand.
ACGGCCACTGTAACCACGCGTGATGCCTATTTTGGCCCTTCTGCCTTCATTGACCTGATCCATCTGATGCAGCTTGACCTTACAGGTGCCCGGATTTCGCTTGCCGCT
>DAIDJT010000048.1 GCA_027451265.1 Bacteroidales bacterium
AAAGGATTTTGACGAGCTTGACTACATGACTGACGTAGTGCGGGATGCAATAGGATACCGCGTTGCAGAGGAGGAGGAGCAGCTCAAGGTGACAAACATCCGCGGCCGCTATCCTCAGATTTTCGACTGGCTGGGGTTCCAAGACACCAATGTTATAATCATACTGGTGCTTATGATCCTTGTGGCCGGTTTCAATATGATTTCCGGGCTGCTCATACTGATCCTCGAAAAGACCAACATGATAGGTGTGCTGAAGGCTATTGGTGCCGGCAACAAGCTGATCCGCAATGTATTTCTTTACCAGGCCGCATGGCTTACCGCCAAGGGGCTTCTCTGGGGTAACGTCATCGGCATCGGACTGGCCGTGCTGCAGTTGAAGACGGAGATGATTTCGCTGGATCCCTCCTCATATTACCTGAGCAGCGTACCCATAAACCTTGATCCGGTTCATGTCATCCTGCTGAATATCGGGACGATGATTGCCATCATTCTGATGCTGCTTATTCCATCTCAGCTGATTGCCCGCATTACACCGGTCAAAGCCATACGATACGACTGATAAACAGCGTTCTGCGAGCTTAATATTTTAAAGCAGCTGGTGTTTTAATGCAAATGCCTTTTTTTTTCTGCAGGGTTTATTTTATAAATCCCTGTACTTTGATTTCAACATAATTTTAATCGGCCTGCATCAAAACATACCGATGCTGAAAGTTACGCAAACTTTCTGCAAATGGGCACTTCCAATTTTCCGTGCTTCTGCTTAACTTGCAGTGTCTATGTCCTGAGATATGTCAATAACTGATCCGCGGAAAAACTACGAAGAAACCAGGGAGGAGATCGGGTATGTCACCCGGAAGGAGGCGACGCTTAATGATTATAAGCGGATCGGCTTCAAGTCAGGCCTCGAGATTCACCAGCAGCTGAGAACGAAGAGCAAGTTGTTCTGCCGGTGCCCGGCAGGCATCTATCATGATGACAATGATTATGATGCCGAGGTCATACGTCATATGCGGCCGACTCTCAGTGAGATGGGAGTCTATGACGGTACTGCCCTGATGGAATTCAGGACCAGGAAGGAGATTACCTACCGCATTAACAATGAGACGGCTTGCACCTATGAAGTTGATGATACGCCTCCGTTCCATATTGACCATGACGCGCTGGAGATAGCCATAAGCATTGCGCTGGCGGCAAAGATGAATATCGTTGGTGAGGTGCACATCACCAGGAAGCAATATCTTGACGGTAGCATCCCCACCGGGTTCCAGCGCTCAGCCATTATCAGTGTGGAGGGGGAGCTCCAGCTGAAAAACAAGAAGGTAAGACTCATCCAGCTCAGCCTGGAGGAGGACTCGTGCCGTGAAGTCTCGGACATAGGGCATAAGCGCATTTACAAGACTGACCGTCTGGGCATGCCGCTGATTGAAACGGTGACCTATCCTGACTGTCTCACCCCTGATGAGCTGGCCGAGACGGCCGAATATATAAGGTTTCTCAACCGCAGCACGGGCAAGGTCCGGACCGGCATGGGCGCTGCTCGCGAAGACGTGAACGTCAGCTGCGAAGGCGGCAGCAGGGCGGAGATAAAAGGGGTGGCACATATCAGGTGGATCCCTGAGCTGTCACATAATGAGGCCTTCAGGCAGTACGCCCTGCTGAACATTCGCGCGAAGCTGCAAGAGAAGATTGGCGACCCCCCGGCCTGGTCGCTTAAAAGCAGGGAGATTACCGAAAAGGAGCAGATGTTTCATTTTGCGCCGGTACGCGCTGCGCTTGACCGCGGAGAGAAGGCAATGGCCCTGAACCTTCCCGGGTGCCGCGGCATTCTGTCTCACTTTACCCAGCCCGGCAGGATTTTCGCAGATGAGCTCAGCGACAGGCTCAAGGTGATTGCCTGCATTGAGAAACCCAACATGACACACTCGGAAGAGATCGCCGAAGGCAACTTCAACAACCTCTTCCCCGAGCTGGCCATATGGCTTTCGGCTGCACCCGATGATGCACAGATAATACTTTGGGGACCTGCTGAAGATATCCCCACTGCCATTGAAACGGTTGAGGAACGGATCCGCCTCGCTTTTGAGGGGGTGCCAAATGAGACCCGCAAGGCTTTTAAAGACGGCACAACCATGTTTGAGAGGGTACTTCCGGGTCGTGACCGCATGTACCCTGACACCGATTCGCAGCCTATTCCGGTAACCACCGATATGCTCGACAGGCTTGGTCGCCACCAGCCGGTGGATGTTGCAAGACGGTTCCTCCAGATGAAGGAGTGGAACCTTCCCGAAGACACATGGCATTACCTTCTGAGCAAGAATCTTGTGGGGCTGATTGAAAGGATAGGCAATGATCTCGGATTTGATTACAGGGAGGTCGGGATAATGATAGGCCACCGTTTCCGCAGCCTCGAGGGGCGTGGCAGGGTGGTACAGGGATTCTCCTATGAAAGGCTCTATGACCTCTTTGCCTTCCTGAAGGAAGAGAATCTTCTTGCGCCGGTGGCGCGAATAATTCTGCCGGCAGCAGTGACGCAGGCATCACCTGATTTCAGAAGGATACTTGAGGGGAAGGGCTTTCGCCGTGCCACGATGGATGAGTTAAAGGGAGAAGCCAGGGAAATTGCACCAAGGTTCACCGAGGTGTGCTACAACGGCAATATGGCCGGAATGGAAGACTGGCTTATGGGACAACTGCACATGAAAGCCATCGGTTCGTTCAGGTTGTCCGACGTGAGAAAAGCAATATCCGAAATATTAGAGGTAAGAGATTGACTGATATGGCTGAAGATTTTTTCCAGGGATACAAGGGTCAGGCACTTGCGGTACTGAAGAAGTTCAATGTCCGCGTGTGGGGGCAGGCTGATATCGAGACAACCCGCGGCCTCTTCAAGGGGACTGTCCTGCCAAGGGCAGAGAACAATGACGACCTTCACATCGTGATCAAGATCGAGAGCGGGTACAACGTCGGCATAGATATAACCACCGTTATCCGCATGACGGAGACAGGTTACAACAAGGCAAATTACAAGATTCCCGAAAAGGAGTTTCCATATTCTGATGACAAGCCCAACGTAAAGCTGTTCGGCACCGGCGGTACTATTGCCTCGAGGCTTGATTACCGGACAGGGGCAGTGATACCTGCCTTTTCCCCGGGTGAGCTCTACGGTGCGGTGCCTGAGCTTGCAGATGTGTGCAACATACGCACTGAGAAGCTGTTTGCCGTCTTCAGTGAGAACATGGGCCCCGACCAGTATAAAACACTTGCAAAGGCAATAGGTGATGAGATTGCAAACGGCATTGACGGCATCATGATTGGCCACGGCACAGACACTCTGCATCACACGGCAGCAGCGCTCTCGTTCATGGTGCAGGACTCACCCGTGCCGATAGTCCTGGTCGGATCGCAGAGGTCCTCTGACCGGCCGTCGTCAGATGCTGCCCTTAACCTGATACACGCATCCACGGCCGCCGGGCACGGTGACATCGCTGAGGTGATGGTATGCATGTTCGGCCCTACAAGTGATGAGTATGGTTTCCTGCACCGTGGTACAAGGGTGCGCAAGATGCACAGCTCTTACCGGTCCACTTTCCGCACTATCGGTGACATACCTGTGGCAACGGTGAGAAGGGGTGAGGTGAAGCCCATTCAGAAGATCTACAACCCGCGGCGGACCGACCGCAATGTGAAGATCATTCCATACTTCAACGAAAATGTGACCATGATCTACTTTTATCCCCACATGAAGGCGGATATGATCCATTCACTCATTGACAATGGCTACAAGGGGATTATCATAGTGGGCACAGGACTGGGGCATGTGAACAGGGAGCTTTACCCGGCGCTGGAGAGGGCTCAGCGGGAGAATGTTGCAGTTTATATGACTCTCCAGACCATCTGGGGTTATGTCCATATGTTTGTATATGAGACGGGCCGAGATATGATGGCAAAAGGAGTGATACCGCTGGGTAACATGCTGCCCGAGGTGGCGTGGGTAAAGCTGGGATGGGCTCTCGGGCAGACCGACGACCTGGAGGAGGTGAAGCGGATCATGCTGACGCCTGTCAATGGTGAGATCACCGAGCGTGAGCCGTATAACGGTTACCTTGTATACCAGGGCGGCGTTCCTGAGGTGGAGGAGTTCATCCGCCGGGTACACAAATAGAAATCTCGATTGACGAATTTCGATTTCCGATTTAACGAACTTCGCAGTTCGCAATTCCTAATTGGTTCTTCCCGGATACACTTTCAGCGCCTCGGCGAGGGTTTCCATGGCCTTGCGGAGATCATCAATCTTCAGGACATAAGCCACACGCACCTCGTTCTTGCCGGCACCGGGGGTGAAGTAAAATCCCGTTGCGGGAGCCACCATCACGGTCTGGTTATTGTAATTGAAATCTTCAAGCAGCCACTGCGCAAACCTGTCCGAGTCATCTATCGGCAGCTTCACCACAGTGTAGAAAGCACCGCGGGGCAGAGGGCAATAGACTCCCGGCATCCTGTTGAGGGCATTCACCATGAAATCACGGCGGGCGATATACTCATCATAAACTTCCTTGAAATACTCTTTCGGCGTGTCGATTGCAGCTTCAGCCACCAGCTGGCCCAGTTCAGGCGGGCAGAGTCTTGCCTGGCCGAACTTCAGAGCCGCTGCCAGCACCTCTTTGTTATGAGTGATCAGGGCACCTATACGCACCCCGCACATGCTGTAACGCTTGGAGACGGAGTCGAGCAGTATGACATTGTCCCTGATACCTTCGAGCTGCATGGCCGAAAAATGCTCAGCACCATAGCAGAACTCCCTGTAAACCTCATCGGAGAAGAGGAACAGGTCGTGTTTCCTTACAATTTCACCCAGCTGGATCAGCTCTTCCTTTGAATAGAGAGCCCCCGTCGGGTTGTTCGGGTTGCATATCAGTATTGCTTTGGTCTTAGGGCTGATCTTCTTTTCTATCTCGGCTATTGAAGGCAGGGCAAATTCGTTCTCGATGTATGATGTGACCGGAACTATTTTAACGCCGGCTGTGGTGGCGAAGCCGTTGTAGTTGGCATAGAAAGGTTCAAAGGTGATCACTTCCTCGCCCGGGTTGAGGCATGACATAAATGCAAAGAGGACAGCTTCGGAGCCTCCGGTGGTAACAATGATCTCAGTATGGTCAACATCAATACCGATTTTCCTGTAGCTCCCGGCCAGTTTGCGGCGGTATGACTCGTTGCCTGCAGAATGGGTGTACTCAATAACTTTGAGGTCCATGTTTTTCAGGGCACTAAGTGCGGCTTCCGGAGTGTGTATGTCGGGTTGCCCGATGTTTAGGTGGTAAACCTTAACCCCTCTGCGTTTTGCTTCCTCGGCATAAGGTACGAGCTTTCGGATCGGTGATGCCGGCATCATCCCGGCCTTTTCTGAAATCTTTGGCATGACTGTAAATTTTTAAAACGCTGATAACTTACCGTCCCAAATGTATTCAAATTCAGACAACGTGAAAATGATTTTACGCATAAGCCCGGCCACTTTTTCCATAATGGCGACAAAATATTAATTTTGTGCCCTTACATATTGAATTACCGGCTCATAAACCGAAAGAATCGCAAATCACAAATCGCACATCACAAATCGCAAATCGCACATCGCAAATCACAAATCGCAACTCGCAATTCCCATGACCGACATTCCTTCAAAATATGATCCGGCTTCCGCAGAGGGAAGATGGTACAGTTACTGGATGGAAAAGGGTTTTTTCCGCAGCAGGCCTGACGGCCGCGAACCTTATACAATTATCATTCCACCGCCGAATGTCACCGGGGTGCTTCACATGGGGCACATGCTGAACAACACCACCCAGGATGTGCTTATCAGGCGTGCCCGCATGCTTGGTTTCAACGCCTGCTGGGTGCCGGGCACCGATCATGCCAGCATAGCCACCGAGGCCAAGGTTGTCGCCAAACTGCGCAGTGAGGGAATAGAGAAGAGATCGCTTACGCGTGAACAGTTTCTGGATCATGCATGGGAGTGGACGCACAAGCACGGAGGAATCATCCTTGAGCAGTTGAAGAGGCTCGGGTCGTCATGTGACTGGGACCGCACCCTGTTCACCATGGATGAACCCCGTTACAACTCAGTGATAAAAGTCTTTGCCGATCTGTATGACAAAGGATTGATATACCGCGGGGTACGCATGGTCAACTGGGATCCGCAGGCGCTCACAGCCGTCTCTGACGAAGAGGTGATCTACACTGAGGAGAAGTCAAAACTTTACTATGTACGCTATAAAATTGTAGGAGAGGATGGGTACATAACTGTGGCCACCACCAGGCCGGAGACCATCCTCGGTGACACTGCAGTGTGCGCAAACCCGGCAGACCAGAGGTACGCTCATCTGAAGGGCAAACGGGTTATTGTACCTATGGCCAACCGGGAGGTCCCGTTCATCTTCGATGAGTATGTTGACGTGGAGTTTGGCACCGGATGCCTGAAGATCACCCCTGCCCATGACATTAATGATTATGAGATAGGACTCAAATACAACCTGCAGAGCATAGACATTTTCAATGATAACGGCACCATCTCTGAAGCAGCAGGCTTGTTCGTCGGGAAAGACCGTTTCGAGGCCCGTGCCCTTGCAGAAGAGGAGCTTCGCCGTACAGGTGCTCTTGTAAAAGTTGAAGATTACATAAACAAAATTGGCAGGTCAGAGCGCACCCATGCCGTCATTGAGCCGAAGCTCTCACTGCAGTGGTTCCTGAAGATGAAGGATATCTCCAAACCAGCCCTCGATGCGGTGATGGATGATACCGTCAGGCTCTTCCCTGACAAGTTCAGGAATGTTTACAGGCACTGGATGGAAAACGTGCGTGACTGGTGCATCAGCAGGCAGTTGTGGTGGGGCCAGCGGATCCCGGCATGGTATTACAACAACAACGAGTTTGTGGTGGCTGTGAATGAAACGGAAGCGCTGGATAAAGCCCGCAGGGTCACCGGCAGGGCAGACATGACCATTAATGACCTCCGCCAGGATGATGATGTGCTTGATACCTGGTTTTCTTCCTGGCTGTGGCCCATTACGTGCTTTGACGGCATTAACCACCCTGATAACGAAGACATAAAGTACTATTATCCCTCAAATGTCCTGGTGACCGCCCCTGACATCCTGTTCTTCTGGGTTGCCAGGATGATCATCGCGGGGTATGAGTACCGCGGGCGTGAACCGTTTGGTGATGTTTACCTCACCGGTATGGTGCGTGACAAGCAGAAGCGCAAGATGTCAAAATCACTCGGCAACTCTCCCGATCCCATCGGACTTATAGACAGGTACGGAGCTGACGGTGTAAGGGTAGGGATGCTTCTCTGCTCGCCGGCAGGGAATGACCTTCTGTATGATGACAGTCTTCCTGAGCAGGGGCGCAATTTTGCCAACAAGATCTGGAATGCCTTCAGGCTGGTAATGTCAATGAATCCTGATGACAGTGTTGAGCAGCCTGAAGCATCGAAGGCAGCTGTCACATGGATGCGGAACACCATAGACAAGACGCTTGCGGACATTGAAGACAGTTTTGTACGCTACCGTATTTCCGATGCATTGATGCAGGCTTACAAACTCTTCTGGGATGATTTTTCGGGTTGGTATCTTGAGATTATCAAGCCTGCCTTCAGCAAACCCATTGACGGTGTGACGCACCGTGAGACACTGGCCATCTTCAGTGATCTGATGAAGATTCTTCATCCTTTCATGCCCTTTATCACCGAAGAAATATGGCAGAGGCTGGCAGACAGGCCGGAGGGCAGCAGCATAATGGTTGAGAAGATGCCGCTTCCTGCTCCGTACGAGGCCGGAATGCTGGTGCGTTTTGACACGGTGCGTGAGATAGTCAGCGCCGTGCGCTCGGTCAGGAAGGAAAAGAATATCGCGATGCGGGAACCGCTGGTACTTTGTGCCTCGCCGGGTGCAACCGGTACGGAGTTTGACCAGGTTATCATCCGCATGTGCAACCTGTCTGAAATAAGGGTTGTTGAAGGAAAGGTGGAGGGTGCTGCCTCATTCAGGACTGGCACCTCCGAGTTCTTCATCCCGCTGAGTGACGGCATTGACCATGAGGAGGAGATCCGCAAGCTAAAGGAAGAACTGGTTTACCAGGAGGGTTTCCTGGAATCGGTACTGAAGAAGCTCTCAAATGACAAGTTTGTTTCCAACGCTCCGCCGAAGGTGATTGAGATTGAAAGAAAGAAGGAGGCAGATGCACGGGCGCGGATAACCACTATCAGAGAGAGCCTGGCGCACCTGCAGAAGTAGATTCGCTTCCCGCCGGTCATACCTGCATTGCGCAGCCGGCCTGACAGAGCGCTGCCAGTATTCAGCAGGTTCTCAGGACCACTGAGGTCCCTATTGTTTTGTGATTGTGTAACTGCCGTTGCCCACCTGCTCGGTCTGCCAGCCGTCATTGAGCACCAGGTGCCATCCGTCGCCTGAAATATGGTTTCTTTCAATCAGGAGGTCCTTTGCACTCACCCTCAGGGTGCGTAGATCATTGGTGATCAGTGCTCCGCCGTTGTCAACGGCCAGTCTGCCCCAGTTGTCAGATACACGGAGCTTCTCATAGAGAGTGCCGAGGGTGTCAAGATAGTCGATGTCTTCCGGCTCAAAGCTGAAGTTGGGGCTTTCCATGGTTATGGTCACAACCGGTTTTTCATTGAATGTGGTCACAATCCGGTGCGTGTACTCATTTATCATGGCCTCCCGTTCGTTTTCCTCGGCCCTGATTGCCTGTATGTCATAGTTAAATGCCAGAGAGCCGGCAACGTCGCGGCAGACGGCAGGCAGTGTCACTCCATAGGCTTCGAGAACGGCATTGCCCAGGTCAAAGTCAACAGTCTCTATCTGCTTGAAATCAAAATCCTTGTCATTCAACAGGGTTGCATACAGTGCCCCATTGACGAAACCATAACCGAATGCATAGGAATTGTTCTGGTATATCCTGTCAAGGTATTCAAGGAGCCTCTGCCTGATCTCATCAGGACCCGATGTGCAGAGTTTGATGTACGTAAATGTAGTCAGTCCCTCGAAGTTCTCAAACTTGTTTTCATCTGCAATGGCAGTAGGGAAGAGTTCGCGTCTCGCTCCGCGGAAGACCAGTGCGTCACGGATAGCCTGGTCACGCTTTTCGCCTGATGAGGTGATTGCGTTTGTAAGTGCCTTCCATTCAAGTTTAAGATAGAGCCTGGCATTCTTTTCATTGAGGTGCCTGGTGCTGAAGGTAGAAGGCTTCAGTCCGTGCCTGTCCTGGAAACAGTGGAAGAGGCTGTGTATGGTGCGTGTGCATATACGGTAGCGATCATCCTGTTCAGGAAGGGGAACCAGTGCATATTTCACCCCGCCGAATTCAATGACATTGTTGGTGATGATCCTCTCCTTCGGGAGCAAGCCGCTGTATACCCCGTCTTTTTCCTTAAGCAGACCCTCATTGTCCGGGAAATTGGCATAGAGTGTCCTGTTCCGGCCATCGACATACATTATGGGTCCGTAGAGGTTTTCTCCCCAGAGCCTGCCGTTGTCATTGTTGCAGGCTTCCTCAACGATGCTGAAGTAATCCTTTGCCCTGTCCGCACTGAACCATTGAGTCTTTTCCTCATGTTTGCATGAAGCAAGAATCAGGATGACACATATTGACAAGGCTTTTCTCATAAGTCCCGAAACCAAAGGATCAAAAATAGTAAAAATAGAATAACCAAGACCGCATTCATTTGTGATACCGGATTCATTAATGATTTTGTTCCTGTGTTTTGCATCTGAAAAATTTTACATTTGCCAATCAATCAATCCAGCGAAATAATGAGCAATGACATTCTAATGAGCCGCAATGAGCTTGTACAGTTTCTCAGGAAGCCTGCTGACCAGTTCACTTCAGAAGACATAGTCCGTTTCATTGAAGCCAAGGGCATCAGGATGGTCAATTTCCGTTATGCTGCAGGTGACGGCAAGCTCAAGTCGCTTAATTTCGTGCCTTACAGCCGTGAGCATCTTACGCTGATACTGACGGCCGGGGAGCGTGTTGACGGCTCCAGTCTCTTTTCGTTCATTGAGGCAGGCTCGAGTGATCTGTATGTCATGCCCCGTTACCGCACCGCTTTCGTGAATCCCTTCACCCAAACTCCTACTCTTGAGATACTCTGTTCGTTCTACAATTCGGAGGGAAAGCCCCTGGAGAGTTCTCCCGAATATATCCTCCGCAAGGCGATAAAGAGGTTTACTGCCTCCACAGGGTATACGATAAGGGCTCTTGGCGAGCTGGAGTACTATGTCAGGTCAACCAGCGAAACCCTTTATCCGCTCTTTGACCAGAAAGGTTACCACCAGTCGAAGCCCTTTGCCAAGTTTGAGGATCTGCGGGTTGAGGCACTTGAACTGTGTGCAAGGGCTGGCTGCCACATCAAGTACGGGCACTCAGAGGTGGGCAGTTTCTCTAAGGATGGTGATGACTACGAACAGCATGAGATTGAATTCCTTCATGTGCCGCTGGATGAGGCCGCTGAACAGCTGCTGATAGCCAAATGGATACTCAGGATGCTCGGTTACAAGTACGGCGTGGAGGTCAGTTTTGCTCCGAAGATAACAGTTGGCAAGGCAGGTTCCGGGATGCACATCCACCTCATGCTTGAACACGACGGCAACAACATTATGGTTGAGAACGGCAAGCTGAGTGACACAGCAAGGAAGATGATCGCAGGCATACTTGACCTGAGCAGGGGACTTACCGCTTTCGGCAATACGATACCCACATCATACCTGAGGCTTGTTCCTCACCAGGAAGCACCCACGAACATATGCTGGGGTGACCGCAACAGGTCGGTGCTTGTAAGGGTTCCCCTCGGGTGGCTGGGTGCATCGCAGATGATACATGATGCAAACCCGGCTGAGCCGTCGGGCAAGGCTGAAAAGGTCTCCAGGCAGACTGTCGAGCTGCGTTCGCCTGACGGCTCGGCCGATATTTACCTTCTCATGGCGGGCATAGCTATTGCCATACAACATGGTCTTGAGATGCCGGGTGCGCTGGAGATGGCAGAGAAGCTCTATGTCAATTACAACATCTTCAGGGAGAAGGATAAGGCTGCGGAAAAGAAGCTGGAGTCGCTCCCGGCCTCGTGCTGGGATTCAGCCGATGCTCTGCTGAGCCTTCGCAAGCACTTTGAAAAAGATGGGATCTTCCCTGCAGGCGTCATTGATGCACTTGCGTCGAAGCTTAAGTCATACAAGGACAAAAACCTCAGCGAGGAGCTCTACGGAAATAACGAAGCCATTGCGAAGCTGGTGAAGGAGTATCTGCATTGCGGGTAGCATGACAGCCCGGGTTAAAATTTAGGAATAAATCTTCTTCGGTACTTTTAATAAGGCCGGAGACAGACATCAAGGTCCGTAAACGTACCGGATTCAGAAAAAGTCGATTGCTGCTATAACGTTAAAGCTTAGGGTGTTCTGTTTCAGCCCATCCTTGTCATAGATCCCGGTACCATATTCTGCCCTGAATTCAAGTGAAAGGCTCTGTTTCGGTGTGAATTCCTTCTTCAGGCCAATTCCTCCAAGGACCCCATTAACAGTTCTGTTGACCGCCAGTGAATTGTCAGTGAACGGTCTTACAACATGGGAGGAATTTTCAACTTCCCCCTCCCTGGTGTATTTTCCACCCAGGCTGGCCATGGCGAAGACACCTGCATTGATGAAAGGTTTGAAGCTTCCCTCCAGGAAAGTGAGTCTTAATGACACTGGTATCTTGATGCCGGTATAGCTTAAATTGATGTCGCTTCTTGTGGTGGTTGAATACTTCACCGTCTCTGAATACATGTAGACATTGGTTTTAAATGCCATGAGTTCAATATTCAGCGAAAGGAGGTCGCTTTTTCTGCCCAGCGGGCGGTTGTAGAAGACACCTGCCATGGGAATCACCTCGAAGAAACTCATCTCAGGCAGGAAAAATGAATTCATGTTCTCCTGGATCTCCGCATCATATCTTGAGGCATTCATCCCTGCAAGAAATCCGTAATTACTTACGAATAATCCCAGATTACGCATCTCCTCATACATACCTCCGGGGTTTTTCATTGCAAGTACTGTGACATCCGAACCACGGCTTCTGTTGTATACTGCGATCACCTCTGCCATTTTCTCCGGACTGAGAGGGAGGTCTGCAGGCACGGTGAAATCATCGCCGGGGTCAGGAAGCTTCTCAAGAAGATCCCTGTAACCGCTGTAGTTCACGGTTTTACCATTAAGGTTAAAGCTCCCTGAACCATTATCAAGGGGTGCGAGGAGAAGTCCCATCCCGTCGAGATACATTTTTTTCCCGTCATATAGCAGGTCAACTTCACCATCGGTAAGGCATGACAAAAAGAATGCACGTTTACCTGACATGACAGTTTTGTACCTCATTCCGTAAGCAAATCCGAATGCCCTGATTTCCCCTGGTTTGAAGGTGTATTCAGTGGAGATGTCAAACCACCGGAAGAGG
>DAIDJT010000049.1 GCA_027451265.1 Bacteroidales bacterium
CATATGGCAGGATGCTTGGCTCGGTCCGTCACGGCTGGCTGCTCTTCTCGGTCATGATGATACTGCTGATCACAGGCCTGGTGATAGCTTTATACGGTGAATATTCAGGGAATCCGCTTTACGGAAACACGCACCTGATGGAAGGAAAAGAGACCAGGTTCGGGGTTGCGAACAGTGTGCTCTGGGCGGTATCAACCACAGCAGCCTCAAACGGTTCGGTCAATTCAATGCACGAAAGCCTGTCGCCCCTGACCGGGATGGTGGCCATGCTTAACATAATGCTCGGGGAGGTTGTATTCGGAGGTGTCGGGGCCGGCCTGTACGGCATGATTGTGTTTATAATCATGACCGTGTTTATTGCCGGGCTGATGGTTGGCCGCACGCCTGAATACGCAGGGAAGAAGATTGAAGCCTTTGAAGTGCAGATGGCCATGGTTGCCATCCTTGCCCCTGCTGCGGTGATCCTTGCTTTTTCCGCCCTGGCGGCAGTGGACAGTGCCGGACTGTCAGGCCTGAATAATGGAGGCCCGCATGGCTTATCCGAAATACTTTATGCCTACAGTTCGGCCGCGGGCAACAATGGCAGTGCATTTGCAGGCCTGAAAGCAAATACTCCCTATTACGACCTGACCCTTGCCGCCGGGATGCTTATCGGGCGCTTCGGTGTGATAATCCCGGCGCTGGCAATAGCCGGAAGCCTGGCCAGGAAGAAGTACACACCTCCGTCAACCGGTACATTCAATACCGACAACTGGCTGTTCATTATACTTCTTATTGCCGTGATCCTTATTGTAGGTGCACTTACATTCTTTCCGGCCCTGTCACTCGGACCCGTCCTTGAACACCTGCTCCTCCAGGCCGGGATAACATTCTAATAATTAAGGCAATGACAACACAAAGAGACATACACTTTTTCAATAAATCAGTCATTTTGCATGCAATAAGGGATAGCTTCAGGAAGCTTAACCTGGTTTCCCTGATTAAAAACCCGGTTATTTTCATTGTAGCCGCAGGGGCCCTGATAACGTCAGTTGCAGTGGTGTCAGGTCTTCTTAACGGAGCTTTCTCTTCATTTAACTTTCAGATAGCTGTCTGGCTGTGGTTTACGGTACTCTTTGCAAACTTCTCGGAGGCGATGGCTGAAAGCAGGGGGAAAGCTCAGGCTGAAAGCCTGCGTAAAAGCAGGGTTCAGGCCAGGGCACGGAGGCTGGAAGAAAATACAGAGACCTCTGTTTTTGCCACTGATCTCAGGAAAGGAGATATCGTCATCTGTGAGACAGGTGATATTATCCCTTCCGACGGTGAGGTGATCGAAGGTATTGCCAGTGTTGATGAGTCAGCAATTACCGGCGAATCAGCACCCGTAATCCGTGAAAGCGGGGGTGACAGGTCTGCTGTCACCGGCGGGACAATGGTCATCAGTGACCGCATACTCATCAGGATCACATCTGAACAGGGAGACACGTTCATTGACCACATGATTGCCCTGGTTGAAGGAGCCAAAAGGCAAAAAACACCCAATGAAATTGCGTTGTCGATATTACTTTCAGGTTTGTCAGTCATTTTTTTGCTGGCAGTTGTCACGCTTCCGGCATTATTTGGATACAGTCTTGCGGCATCAGGTTTGCCTGCTTCACAGAATCTGACCGTGCCGGTATTGATTGCATTGCTCGTATGCCTCATACCAACAACCATCGGGGGACTGCTCAGTGCAATTGGTATCAGCGGGATAGACAGGCTCTTGCAGCGGAATGTCATTGCAAGCAGCGGGAAGGCAATAGAAGCAGCCGGTGACATCGACGTCCTTCTTCTGGATAAAACAGGGACAATAACACTGGGCAACCGCATGGCAACGAATTTCATACCGGCAGACGGCGTCTCCACGGCGGAGCTTGCAGACGCCGCCCAGCTTTCATCCCTTTCAGATGAGACGCCCGAAGGGAGGTCTATTGTTGTACTGGCAAAGGAAAAATTCAATATCCGGGGGCGTGACATAAACACTCTCCATGCGACATTCATTCCCTTTACGGCCCAGTCAAGGATGAGCGGCGTTGACCTGAGGTCGGATAACGGCAGAGTGCGTTCCATACGTAAAGGCTCATCGGAGTCTGTCAGGACATTTGTTCAGAACAACAATGGTTTTTACCCTCAAAAAATCCAGGACATAGTGATGGAATTATCGAGGGAGGGTGCCACTCCGCTGGTGGTGGCGGAAGATAACAGGGTGCTCGGGGTAATCCACCTGAAGGATATTGTGAAGGGAGGCATCAGGCAGCGGTTTGCGGAACTGAGGAAAATGGGAATTAAAACGGTCATGATCACCGGTGACAATTCATTGACTGCTGCTGCCATCGCTGCTGAGGCAGGTGTTGATGATTTCATGGCTGAAGCCAGGCCCGAAGACAAGCTGAAGCGGATCATGAAGGAGCAGTCAGACGGTCACCTTGTAGGTATGATCGGTGATGGCACAAATGACGCCCCGGCGCTGGCGAGGGCTGACATCGGGATTGCAATGAACTCGGGAACCCAGGCTGCGCGGGAGGCGGGCAACATGATTGACCTCGACAGTAACCCGACGAAACTTATTGAGGTTGTGGAAGTGGGTAAACAGTTGCTGATTACAAGGGGTTCACTCACAACCTTCAGCATTGCCAATGATGTTGCGAAATACTTTGCCATCATCCCGGCAATTTCCATCTCATTATACTCCGCCGGGGCTGACGCAGGTCCGCTGTCAGCCCTTAACATCATGAACCTGGGATCACCGGAAAGTGCAATCATGAGTGCCGTTATCTTCAACGCAATCATCATCATCCTGTTGGTGCCCCTGGCCCTGAAGGGAGTAAGGTACCGCCCCGTCTCCGCAAACAGCGCCCTGGTCCGTAACCTTCTGATTTTCGGACTGGGAGGACTCACAGCACCGTTCCTTGGAATCAAGCTGATAGACATGCTGATTAACCTGTAAAGATTGAAATGCCATGATTTAACAGGTAAAAAGACGTACAATGAAGACACTTATAATTTCTCTGAAGTTCCTTTGTTTGTTCACGCTCGTGACGGGGATCATCTATCCGCTCACTGTTACTGCAATCGTCCGCATAATGTTTCCCGTAAAGGCTGACGGAAGCCTGGTCATTAAGGACGGCCAGGCTATAGGAAGCAAACTGATAGGTCAGGAGTTTGAAAGTCCCGTGTACTTCTCATCGCGGCCTTCTTCAGTTTCATATAATCCGCTTCCTTCCGGCGGATCGAACTTCGGCCTGACAAACCAAAACCTGGTGAACCAGGTTGATGAACGAAGGAGGCAGTTCGTTCTAAGGAACCATAGTGACCCTCTTACCGCTGTTCCGTCAGAGATGCTGTTCGCGTCAGCAAGCGGGCTTGACCCCCATATTTCAAGGGAGTCAGCCCTGTTGCAGGCTGACAGGGTTGCCAGGGAGCGCGGCTATGATGATGCTCAGAAACAAAAACTGATTCTGTGCATTGAGAAGCTCACCGAGGCGCCTCAGTTCATGATTCTTGGTGAAGAAAGAGTAAATGTTCTGTTGCTTAACCTGGAGACTGATAAAATAAAATGAACCACAGTACTGACAACCGTCCCAGCCCGGATGAACTTCTTGCTTCACTGATCAATGATGAGGAAAAAAGCAGGCGGGGAAAACTACGGATTTTCTTCGGCATGTGTGCCGGTGTCGGGAAGACGTACAGCATGCTTCAGACTGCCAGGAGTGAAAAATCAAAAGGTACTGACATTGTTGCCGGGTACGTTGAAACGCATAACCGGAGAGAGACATCAGATCTGCTTGCCGGATTTGAGCTTATCTCCAGGAAGACCTATGTCTACAGGTCTACACCCATCATGGAAATGGATCTGGATGCGGTTCTGGCCCGTAAACCGCACACGGTCATTGTTGATGAGCTGGCACATTCCAATGCGCCGGGGAGCAGGCACTCAAAGAGATTCCAGGATGTCATTGAGCTGCTTGAGAATGGCATCAATGTATATACAACACTGAATGTTCAGCATCTTGAGAGCCGGTCGGAGACCGTAGGCCAGATCACGGGCATTACAGTCAGGGAAACCGTTCCTGATGAAATCTTCGAGACTGCCGATGATGTGGAACTTGTTGATATCACCCCAGATGAATTGCTGCAGCGCCTGTCCGAGGGTAAAGTTTACACTCCTGAGCGCTCAAGGCGGGCTGTTGAAAATTTCTTCAGGGTGGGAAACCTGACAGCCCTTCGGGAAATGGCCCTGAGGATAGTTGCTGACAGGGTTGACAGGCAACTTCATGACTATATGAAGGACAAACGCATTCGCGGGCCATGGAAATCAGGAATATTCCTCCTGGCAGCCATCGGTTACAGTCCCTTGTCAGCGAACCTGCTGCGATGGGCTAAAAATATCTCATATTCAATGGGAGCCCGTATTGAGGCTCTTTATGTGGAGACAGCGCACACTCTTTCCCCTTTAGAAAGGGAGAACCTGGATATAAACATAAAACTGGCCAAAAAGCTTGGCATCAAGGTGAATATTGTCACTAACAATGACAGGGTGCTTGCAATAGCAGAATACGCACAGAAGGAGAATGTAACTCATATTGTGGTCGGGAAGCCGCAGGTAAGTAACCTGTTTTCCCTTATCAGGCATGGTTTTTTTGTCAACAGGCTGATAAGGTACAGCGGAAATATTGATATATATATCCTGGGGTCTGACACAAGGGAAAAAGAAGAGCTCAGAAGGAAATTATCAATGCCTTCGTTTACATCCGGCTTCCGTGAATACTTCATTGTGAGCCTGCTGATCATACTGGCCTCCGCCCTCTGTTATCCTCTGAGGGAGATGATCGGTTACCAGGGGGTGTCATTCGTGCTGCTCTTCCTGGTGTCTGTCATGGCTATTTTTTTCGGCACAGGTCCAATTTTGCTTGCTGCCATAATGAGTGTGATAATCTGGGATCTGATTTTCATCCCTCCCCAGTTTACGCTTTATATTGAGAATCCGATTGATATCCTTTTGCTTGTAATGTTCTTTATCATAGCGCTTCTGAACGGCGTGCTCACCTCGAGAATCAGGAGGCAGGAAAAAAGGATAAGGATACGGGAGGAAAGGACCAACGCACTCTACCAGCTCACAAAGGATCTTTCGGCTATTTCCGGCCTTGAGGAAGTTACGAGGGTTGCCAGGCTTTACATCCGTAAATATTTCCGGCTTGATTGCTACATCTTTCTCAGGAACAGCAGCGGGACAATTGATATTCAGCCTGACAGTAGTGATTATACAATCTTTACCGACAACGAAAAAAGTATTGCAGGCTGGGTATTCAGGAACACTTCAAAGGCAGGGAGGTATACTGACACTCTTCCTTCAGGTGAATTCACATTCTTCCCGCTGGCCGGGAACAACAGCACCATCGGGGTAATTGGCATAAAGCTTTCAGAGGTGTTTACCCATGGGGAGGAACAGTTCTGGGAGGCATGCCTGGCCCAGATAACGGGGAAGTTTGAGCGTGAGATGCTGAGGGATGCCGCAAAAAGAACTTACTTCATCAGCGAATCAGAGAAGTTGTACAAAACCCTTTTTGATTCCCTTTCGCATGAGCTCCGCACGCCGGTTGCAGCCATCCTTGGCGCCTCAGATTCACTGATTGCACATGATTTCCCTCCCGGTATTCAGAAGCAGTTGTTCAGTGAAATTAACACTGCCTCAATAAGGCTGAACAGGCTGATCGGAAACCTACTGAGCATGTCAAGGATAGAATCCGGGCTGATTACTCCCCGTCCGGACTGGACAGATGTACATGACCTGATCAACAGTGTTACCGGTCAGTTGCAGAATGAGCTGAAACCGTTTCAGCAGGAAGTCAATATTCCGGCCGCGATGCCGCTTGTGCAGATAGACTTCGGCCTGATGGAACAGGCCATTTATAACCTCGTTCTGAATGCCACCCAGCATTCTCCGGCGGGCAGCAGGATCAGAATCAAGCTCTTTATTGACGGGGGCCTCCTTGTCATACAGGTAATGGACAGGGGATCCGGATTTCAGGCTGATGAACTCAAATCTGCCTTCACCAAGTTTTACCGCGGGAACAAGGTCACTCCGGGTGGCGCCGGCCTGGGCTTATCAATCGTAAAAGGCTTTGTGGAAGCGCATAAAGGATCTGTTTCTGCCGAGAACAGGAAAAACGGCGGCGCATTGTTTACCATAAAAATACCAGTTGAGACTTCCGAAATGGGGACCATGGCCAACCAGCCAATTGTAAAAGGTGATGCTCCTGACCCGGCCTGTACCTGACATTGCCGGTACAGGGTCATTTTCTGACCATGAAACCGGGATCTGAAGATATGAGCTGATATGAAGTAAGTGCCGGATCCATGGAAAAGTATTACTTTGTGTAAAATTTTTATGCCATGGATGACAGGCATATTGAAGAACCTTCAAACAAAACTCCCGGGATCGGTGAGGTTTTGCATACGGAACCACCTGAATCAGTTAAAAAAAACGATGAACACCCCTCACCTCCTCTGAAAGAGGATCATGACAAAACCAGGTTGCTTCACGCTTTCGCGAAAAGGGCAAGGGACCATTTCTTTGATTTCATACTGCTTTTTCTTGCTGTTTTCTGTGGGTTCCTGGCAGATAACTGGCGTGAGAAGCTCTCTGAGCATCAGCGCGAAAAGATCTTTATCCGATCGCTCATTGAAGATGTCATCTCGGACACAATCGGGTCAGGCAAAACCCTTAACCGGCTCAGAACGATGAACGCCGGGCTTGACAGCGTACTGGTATTACTGTCTGATCCGGAGACTGTCAAAAACTCAAATGAGGTTTTCAGCCTGTGGACGAAGAATCTGGGCATGGAAGTGTTTGTCTCAAATGACAGGACAATCCAACAGCTGAAGAGTAACGGTGAATTACGGCTGATCAGGAAAAAGGAGGTTTCAGACATGATAATGAAGTATGACCAGACACTCAAGAGGTACTACACACAGTCTGACCTGATGTACAGTGCTCTCACAAACCTTACATATTACAGCCAGCTCTTTGACTTCATCAGCCTTAACAGGAACCCTGGCGTTCCGGCCCCGATGACAGAGCAGGGCAAACAGGTACTGAACCAGGCCTACTCGCATCTCTTTCTTTGGAATCGCGGACTGATGGGGCTGATAAGCTACCTTGAGGCAGTCAACACCGAAGGTAGTGAACTTGTGACCTTCATCCAGGATCAGTACAGGCTTAAGGATTAACCAAAAATCCGTACGCAGGCCTGAAGGCTTACCTTGAATACGGCATTAACCTGCGGAAAGGTGCTTTTGATTTCATGAAAGACATATGACAAAAATGATGATTTACGGAATTTTACTTGCGGTTGCCGCTGCTGTGATCTTCCTGGTTTTTGTAAGTCCGGGCAAGCCAGGGTCATGCCCGGTTAATGATTCCGGCAGAAGCATATGTGAAAAGACATTTGTGCGGATAGGCGGCATCCGCCAGGGAATGTTCATCAGGGGTGCAGACACGGCCAACCCCGTGCTGCTGTTTGTCCACGGAGGGCCATCATTCTCTGAATACTTCCTGGTTGAAAAATATCCTACCGGCCTGGAAGATCACTTCACTGTCTGCTACTGGGACCAGCGTGGCGGGGGTCTCTCCATATCGCAGGAGGTGACCAGGGAGAGCCTGACACTGGAACAGCTTGCTTCTGACATGATTGAAGTGACGAACTACCTGCGAAACCGTTTCGGGAAGGAGAAAATTTATATCATGGCCCACTCCGGGGGGACGGTTTTCGCAATCAGGGCAGTAGCGGAAAACCCGCATCTTTTTCATGCCTATGTCGGGATAGCCCAGATCACCAGGCAGGCTGAGTCTGAAAAAAGAGCCTGGAAGTATATGTTTGATAATTATTCATCAACCGGGAACAAAAGGATGGCGGACCAATTGGCGAAGTTCCCCGTTACTGAGGATGACTCACTCGTTCTGCCGTTTTTCAAATCGGTTCTGAGAGATAAGCTGATGCACGAACTGGGTATAGGCACTATGAGAAACATGAAATCGATAATGACAGGAGTTTTTTATCCGGTCTGGTTGTGCAGGGCCTATACGATCAGGGGAAAAATCAATATCTGGCGTTCGAAGTTTTCGTTTGTGAATAAGTCGGGCCTTAAGGCCGAAGTGCTGGCAGTGGATATGTCAGAAGAGGTCCCCGCACTGGAGGTGCCCGCATATTTCTTCAGCGGCAGATATGATCTGACTGTCAACCGGGAGCTGTCAGAAGAGTATTTCAATAACCTGGAGTGCCCGGTAAAAAGATTCTACACGTTTGAGAATTCAGCCCACAGCCCTATGTTTGAAGAGCCGGGAAGGTTCCTGGGAATAATGGTTTCTGACGTCCTCAAAGGGGCCACAGACATTTCAGATAAATAGCACTTTCATCATATGGAGGTTGCCAGGGGCAGGTTCAATGCTGTGATACAACCTCAGCAAATAGTGTCGGTGAAGCCCCTGCCAATTCTTCACCTTACTGACACAGACTACAGGTTCAAGGCTGAACTGAACAGGCAGGCCACCTCCCCGCCGGGAGATCAGGAATTCAACCATTTTCTGAAATCCTGGGCGCGGTCGATGCTCACAACTGTATCAAACTCATCATCGGCCTTTGGCCTGAGCTCGAGCTTTATGCGCCCGCGTGACCATGCAGTCATGGTAGCTATCGAACTGATATTCACAATGTATTTCCTGTTTATCCGGAAAAAGAGAGATGGGTCAAGCACGCTTTCAAGAGCATCAAGGCTGAACTCCACCGGGTATGAATTGCCCTGGGAAGTCCTCAGCCAGACTCCCTTGCCAAGAACAGTAAACCATGCAGCATCGGAAACCTCAATTTTTCTGATTTTCTCGCCGGTCTGCACCAGGAAGCGCCTCCTGTACCCGGGTTCCCTGCCCTGCAACTGTGCAAGGAGTGCATCAAAGTCGATAGTAAAGGCTGCCCTGAGCGACTGGTATTTCCTCAGACTTTCAGCCAGATCACTCTTGCGGATGGGCTTCAGGAGATAGGCGATGCTGTTAAGCTGAAAGGCTCTGACAGCATACTGGTCATAGGCTGTGGTGAAAATCACCGGTGTATTGACAGCCACCTGCTCGAAGATACTGAAGCTGATGCCGTCAGATAACTGGATGTCGAGGAAGATCAGGTCGGCACGGTTCTGCATAAACCACCTGACAGATTCCTTTATGGAACCAAGTTTCGCAGTCACAGTGACTGAAGGGTCGGTCTCGAGGAGCATCCGCTCCAGCTTGTCAGCCGCGAGGCTTTCATCCTCAATTATCAGAGCTATCATCGCTTTCGGGATTAATCAACGGCAGATGTGCAACATAATGATCATTCACCACCTCGAACTGCGGCAGCCTGTCAGATATCAGCGAATAACGCCTGGTGAGGTTCTTCAGTCCCAGTCCCGTGGACTGTGTTGCCGATATCTTAGGCTGAAGCCGGTTTGAGACGACCAGCATCCGATCTCGTGCGGTGATATCTATATGAAGCGGTCTCGAGTGGTTGACAATGTTATGCTTGATTGCATTCTCAAGTACCACCTGCAGTGAAAGCGGAGGAAGTACCAGGCTGAGCATGTTGCCGGGAACGCTGACTGACCATGTAAGATCCTCTCCGTACCGCATCTGCTGAAGGAACAGATATGACCGCATGAATTCGAGTTCCTTTCCCAGCGCTGCTGTATGTTGTTCGACTGTCTCAAGCACATACCGGTATATCTGTGAGAACTCATCTATAAATTCCTGTGCCCTGGTCACGTCCTTCTCAATCAGTCCCGACAGCACATTGAGACTGTTGAACATGAAGTGAGGATTTATCTGGCTTTTCAGCATTTCAAACCGCATCTGGGAAAGTTCACGCTCAAGTTGCTCCGCCTTCCTTGCTGCATCGGCGCTGTTCCTGAAAAATATCCATGCCTCAAATACCCCCATCATTATGATGTTCACCACCGAATAGATCAGGGCATTGTAAAGGAGGACCAGGCTGAGGTCCTCGGAGTAGGGAGTGATGCCGTTTGCAGCCAGGGTCATCAGTACCGAGGCCGTTACAGCAAGGGTCATTGATGCAGGAAACTGAACCGCAATTCTTGCGATAACCCTCCTGTTCCATGGCAACCTTCTATTCAGCCAGCTGATTATCAGCAGGTCAGGGACAGCTATCAGGGCTGCGGCCGGAATTGTCAGAATCACTCCCCTGAAAAGCCTGAGAAGGAAGTGGGTGAAACTCTGCAGCGGGTAGAAGCCGCTGAAATTGTTATAGATGATTACTATCAGCTGGCCAGCCAC
Source organism: Bacteroidales bacterium (assembly GCA_027451265.1). Classification (GTDB taxonomy): domain Bacteria; phylum Bacteroidota; class Bacteroidia; order Bacteroidales; family VadinHA17; genus SR-FBR-E99. Next base: position 10,337 of record DAIDJT010000049.1, read on the forward strand.
TGAAATACCTATCAGAAATCCAATGAACCTCGGCAGCGGGATAAGTGCATTGAACCGTTTTAGAAATGATTGTGCCATCGGGACTGTTTTATCTGTGCCTGAGGATTGCCGGTCTTGATATAACAAATTTATACTGTTGATCCGGAAATTCAGGCACTTTGGTTCACATTATCTTACAGGGTCAGGATTCATTTTCGCTTTGCGGTGGCTGATGATTCAGAATAACCTGAGAACACCTACCCTGAACGAGAAGTAATTTCTGTCAGGGATTGAAGTTGTTGTTGTATGACCTTCCATTTCCTGGAGGGCGTTGAACTTTACTTCAGAGAGCAGTGACCATTTGCCTGACACTGGTATGTCAATGCCGCATCCGACCTGCCATCCTGGTCCGTGGGTCGTGTCGAAGAGCAGCTCGCCTGACGGATCTTCTATCTCGATATGTTTGTACTGGAAGCCACCCCGGACAAAAACCGAACTGTTTGAGAACTCGAGCTGGTGCATGTACTGAAGTCCGATGATGTACCCGGTCTCCTCGAAGTCACATCTGTGTCCTGCAGGTGCATAATCATTGCGGAATGCGTTGTAGCCCCATCCGCCGTAGAGGCCGAGGTGTTTCGTAAAGCGATAGTGCAGAAGGGCTTCGGCGCCTGCGCCGGCGTTTGTAACGGTTTCACCGGGGGCACAGGCTGACAGGGAGAGTCCTCCGTTAAGCTCAAAACCACCTCTTTTGTCTTCGTTCTGTGCCGTAAGGCTGAGTGTAAGGGTAGCCATAAGGGCTGCTGCGACAAGTACTTTTGTTTTCATTTTCAATTGTTTTAAAGGTTATTTGTTTCTGTTTGTCGAAGCAAAATTAGGGGCAGCCCTCCGGGGCTTAAAATAAAAGGTACCGGGGGTGCAGAAAGGGATGCTGAAAGTGCTTTTCCCGGTCCTGAAAGGGTAAACATGACAAACATGATTCATTGTAAATGCCGGAGAATTTGAGACGGCCTGGGAAACAGGACATGTCAGGTATGGCTTCGGTGCAACAGTATTATTCATCCGTATGGGCAACAGAAAGACAGATAGCTGTTGTGCAGGCAATTCGCAACATTTTGAATAACTTAGTTGTTCCTTCTAAAAACAGAGTGATGACGGGAAACCTTTCAAATCTGCTGAGTGAAGGGCTGAACACCAGCAGCGGTGACCAGGCGTCGCCGGTGATGCCCGTGCTGTTCGTCGGTCATGGAAGCCCGATGAACGCCATAGAGGAGAATGAGTTTGCTGCCGGCTGGCGCGAGATGGGGACCAGGCTGCCGCGGCCTTCCGCAATACTGTGCGTCTCTGCACACTGGCAGTCGAAGGGCACAAAGGTGACAGCCATGGAAAAGCCGGAAACGATACATGATTTCGGGGGCTTTCCCCGTGAGCTGTACGAGGTGCAGTACCCTGCCCCCGGCAGCCCGGAGCTTGCCCATACCACTGCCGCAACGGTGCGTGCCAGGGTTGTTGAGCCTGACAGGGCCTGGGGTCTTGATCACGGCGCCTGGAGCGTGATCAGGAGGATGTACCCTGATGCCGATGTGCCGGTGGTGGAGCTGAGCCTTGATTACCAGCTTTCGCCGCAGCAGCACTATGACCTGGCGAGGGAGCTAGCTCCGCTGAGAAAGAAAGGAGTGCTGATAATAGGCAGCGGCAACATGGTGCATAACCTCGGATTGGTGTCGTGGGAGCATATGAACACTTCGGGCTATGCATATGACTGGGCTCTTGAGGCTGGGGACGCTATGAAGAAAAGCATCCTGGGCGGTGACCATGTACCGCTGATAAGTTATGCCTCGCAGGGCAGGGCTTTCAGGCTGGCAATTCCGACCCCTGAACATTTCCTCCCGCTGCTCTATGCACTCGCGCTGCAGGAGCCAGGCGAGCCTGCGGAGCTCTTCAATGACAAGCCGGTTGCGGGATCGCTGACGATGACCTCCGTAAAGATCGGGTGACAGCCGCTTCGCCGCAAGGCACATAACTTTTCAACCCCTGCCGGTGGATATTTTTATTTCCGCTTAAAATTTCTGACAAGGAAAATTTATTTAATATTGGAGGCTGATCCTGATAGTTGTCGGAATATATCAGGGGGAGACCTAAATGACTGATTTATACTAGAA
>DAIDJT010000050.1 GCA_027451265.1 Bacteroidales bacterium
CTATGGAAGAAGGCGCCATTGGTGTCAGCTCGGCCCTGGAATATGTCCCGGCCAGCTTCGCCTCCACCGAAGAGCTGACCGAACTGTGCCGTGTGGCTGCCGAATATGACGGGATGTATATTTCACACATCAGGAACGAGGATGACACCTTTCTTGAGGCCATTGATGATTTCCTGAAAATACCCGCAGCAACAGGCATCAGGTCAGAGATATACCATTTCAAGCAGGTAGGTAGGACCAACTGGAACAAACTTGACAGGGCGGTGGCAAAGATTGATTCGGCAAGGGCGGCAGGATTACAGGTAACGGCAGACATGTACAATTACCCGGCAAGCTCTACCGGGCTGGGCATAATAATGCCGGAATGGGTGCAGGAAGGCGGATTTGAAAAATGGGTCGCCCGCCTCCGTGATCCGGAGGTAAGAAAGGTGATCGGGCCGGAGATAATGAAGACAATTTTGAGAAAACAGGGAACACCTGAAAAGATTATTGTCATCGGCTTCGATACCGATTCACTTAAATACCTTCAGGGAAAAACGGTTGCCCGGATAGCTGCCATAAGGGGAAAATCGCCTGAAGAGACCATAATGGACCTCATTATCGATGACGGAAGCAATGTATCGGCGGTTTTCTTCTCAATGTCAGAGGATAACCTGAGGAAGGAGATTGCCATACCGTGGATGAGCTTCGGCTCCGACGGCAAGTCGATGACACCGGAAGGCGTTTCCCTGAAGTCAGCCACCCATCCGCGTGCCTATGGCAATTTCGCCAAGCTGCTTGGCAAATATGTGCGTGATGAGAAGGTGATCACCCTTGAGGAGGCTGTACGCAGACTCACATCGCTGCCGGCAACAACCATGAAGATCGAAAGGCGTGGTGCGCTCAGGAAAGGTTACTTTGCAGATGTGGTGGTGTTTGACCCGGCGAAGATACAGGATCACTCAACGTTTGAGAATCCGCACCAGCTATCGACAGGCATGTCTCATGTATTTGTAAACGGTGTACAGGTACTTCGTGACGGTGAACACACAGGCGCCACACCAGGAAGGGTTGTCAGGGGTCCGGGTTACAAACATGCCGGCAACCAATGAGTGCAAATAACCTGTGATGGTTATGAAAGCAAAAGGCAGGCTAGTCGATGTTTTCAGGATAAAATGACCTCTCAGCAGGTTTCTCCTCATCTGATACTATCCTGAAAAGAACCGGGTCATTCAGCAGGTCGGATATTTTCACCGGCCTGCCGTCAACCAGTACCTGGGTGTTCATGAACCTTATGCCATGGCTGTAATCAACATACCACCAGATATGCCCGCTGTATACGGGCTGGATGGGGCTGCCGTCAGGGTGGTGCCAGCCATATATGACAACCCTGTCAGGCCGGTCAGCAATCCGCGAGGAGAGAATCACATCCTTCTTTATCCCTGCCACCAGTTGTCCGTGCTTCCCGCCAGCCTCAGCCAGCTGCATTTCTATCTGCGCATTGTGCTCTTCAAACTTTGTCACCAGCTCATTCGCATTGCCGACCGGCCTGTAAAAAAACGGTTCAAGCTTCACTTCAGCCTTCGACCATATATGGTCACTAAGCTTTGCGGTCAGCAATGATGCCCCGAACAGGTCAGCCAGCCGCTGCGCTGTACCCGGGGTCATGGGAATACGGCAGAAATCCTCATCACTGCCTATAGCCAGGTAATCAGGCATTACCTCGTACTCCAGGATATGGGGAGTCCCGTTCAGGTCATTGAACACCCCCTTCAGGGTGACTGTCTCTCTCAGGAATGCAGGGATATTTCCGGAAGCGGCAGCATTGTAAATCTCCTCTTCCCTCTCTTCACGCGAAAGGTCACAAATGCGCTTCATAAATTCCGAACCGGTCTCAGCCGCAGGATTGCGGGGCGGGATATTCAGCCTCCTGATCGGAATAACGACAGTATCAGATATGAAACCCCGGTAAGCCCTTCCGCCAAAATAACGGTAGCCTTTACGCTCATCCCGCGTTCCGCTCAGCATGCTGTGGATGAATCCATTAAACTCCACCTGCTGAGTGTGGAAAATCTTTCCTTCCGGATTTGGTTTAAAAATGAATTCAATCCGCCGGTCTGCGGAAGAAAACCAGACAAGAGAATCGCGCTCACGTTTTTTCAGCCTGAATGACCGCGCCAGGTAATCCTTCATGACACCGCTCCGGTACCATGTGCCGCCCTCCGGCGACACCAGCGGCTTGCCATTGTAGATAACCACGCTGTCATTGTAGGCCAAAGTGCAGAGATACCTGTTCTTACCTGACCGGAGCCAGCTGACAATCTTCGGTCCGTACCGGTCATCCTCCCAGCCGTAATTGCTGTCGAGGAAAGCTATTCGCACCACATTCCCGGGTATCTGTTCATAAGCATCGAGATAGTTGAATATGAATCTCCCGCCTCCGCTGTGGCCGTTAAGAGCCAGTTCGGGATTCCAGGGTGCGAACAGGGAGGTGATTTCACCAACCATCTTTTTTACCTCCTCCAGGCATCCGGGAGTGTTTGCACTCCATACCGGCCAGCTCTTCCTGTTGTTTTCAAGGTATGCAACAACTACTGTTCTGTCAGTAATTACATTCCTCAGGAATCGTGTCTGCGACCCTATATGCTGAATGTCATAATGCCAGTCATCTCCCTCTCCCGGGTTCTTGCCGAAGGTCTGCTCAATGGTGTTTCCGTTGGGAAGGGCATAGAGGATCAGCAACACGCGGTTATCCCTGCCGAAGCCATTCAGCGGGGCATTGATCAGCATTCTTGTTCCCGGAGGCGAGTTTTCAATGATCATTTGCTGCTCATCAGACTGGCCTGATGCCCTGAAGCCGGGCAACATCTGGGCTCTCAGTGCTGCATGACCGCAGACAAGGAGGAAAACAACAGCAATCCTGAATAAAAACCGGGGTGATTTCCAGGGAGGCGATATACTTTTCATATCTCCGGATAAATTCAGGAAGTAAATTTACCCACTTATTATTGAGTCTTCCCATTATTCATCGGGGATTTTAAATCATTATATTTGTTTCTGCCATTTTAAGATGTCAAATTCTCTTCTCAGGAAAAAGCCGGTTTCAAGCGTCGATGCAGAAGGCAAAAGCACCAGCATGCGACGCGTGCTGTCAGTAAAGGATCTTACCTTTTTCGGTATTGCTGCCATCATTGGCGGGGGCATCTTCAGCGCCATAGGCAATGCCTGTTTTACCGGCGGACCGGCCGTGATACTCTTATACGGCATCTGCGCTGTTGCATGCGGTTTCACGGCAATGTGCTATGCCGAGTTTGCATCCAGGGTGCCGGTTGCAGGCAGTGCATATACATACGCCTATATAAGTTTCGGGGAGTTATTCGCCTGGATTATCGGCTGGGCTCTGATAATGGAATACTCAATAGGCAATATATATATCGCCTTTTCGTGGAGCGGCTATTTCACCAACCTGGTACATGGTATTCCTGAATGGCTGACGATAAACTATAAATCTGCCCACCATGCGTTCATGACCAATACCCCGGGAGAAGGTCTGACAGCCTGGATGACAGCGCCGCAAATAGGTTCATTAAGGATCATCTTCGACATGCCTGCCGTGGCAATAAACACATTACTGACAGGCTTTGTATTCATCGGTACCAGCGAATCACGGAACCTGAGCAACACCATGGTAATCATAAAGCTTTCGATAATCATCCTGGTTATCCTGGTGGGAGTGTTCCATATTGATATTGATAACTGGAAACCATTCATGCCTAACGGATTCGGAGGGGTGATGGCCGGGGTATCGGCAGTCTTCTATGCTTATATCGGGTTTGACGCGGTCTCCACACTGGCGGAGGAAAGCAGGAACCCGGAAAAGGATCTGCCAAAATCTATGATATACTCACTGGTGATCTGCACCGTAGTCTATATTATCCTGGCCCTGGTGATGACAGGCATGAACTCCTACAAGCTTCTTGGGGTCAGCGATCCTCTTGCCGAGATATTCAAGATCAAGGGTATCAAATGGATGCTGTTCATAGTATCCCTGGCTGCCGTCATTGCAATGACAAGCGTATTGCTGGTGTACCAGATGGGACAACCGAGGATATGGATGAGCATGAGCCGGGACGGGCTGCTTCCCAAAAAGTTTTCATCAATACACCCCAGATTCAAGACACCGGGGTTTGCAACCATTATCACAGGGCTTGTGGTTGGTATCCCTATTTTCTTCACGGATGAAAATATCGTACTGGATTTTACCAGCATCGGAACCCTTTTTGCCTTCAGCCTGGTGTGCGGGGGTATCCTGATGCTGCCACGGAAAAGTGAGCACGAGACAAAAGGAAGGTTCAGGATACCCTATGTAAATGCAAAATATATTGTACCTGCAGTTACAGCTGTAAGCTTTGTCATCATAGCAGTATTCTTTCCTGACTCGGTTTATGAGCATACAGACAAGAGCAGGCTTCACTACCCGATGATTATATTTTACGTTGTATGGGCTGTAATTGCCGTCCTTTCATATGTGAGGAGCTTCTCACTGATCCCGGTGATAGGGCTCCTGTCATGCTGCTACCTGCTGACAGGCATGAGATGGACGAACTGGGCCATGTTCGGGGCCTGGCTGGTTGTCGGACTCACAATTTACTTTCTTTACGGCCGCAGGCACAGCAAACTGGCGGGGCAGGATAATCCCTGATTCTTGTCAGAGACCATTGATGTATTCCTCAAGCATTGTATAGCCTGTATCCGCCACCTTGTTGCGGTCTTCGGGGTCAGCCGGGTCAAGTCCCTTCTTCAGCTCCCATGAATCAGGCATTCCGTCACCGTCACGGTCAGAAAGGACATTAAATGTCTGCAGTATCGGCCATCCGCCGGTGCTGTTTTGTGAATCTATGATCCCGGTGCCGGCGCCATATGAATCACCGTAAGCGCAACGTCCGTTCTTTGTTTCCCTGATGATGCGGCTGTCATGGCTGTCAGTACGGGGGAGTGTGGCCCCGGCATTCTTCAGAACCGACCTGTAAGCCCTGCGTGCGCTTTCCGTCGTTACCGGTGCAAAGGGAAACGGGCTGCCGGCCCTGATGGCAGCCATCCCGGCATAATCACCTTCCACCCCTTTCCAGTTGTCAGAGGTGACCTCGCGGCTGCCTTCCATGCGGTTGCCGCTCAGATACCAAATGCCGAGGGAGTCAAACGGTTCAAGTATACGGCTGTGAACGTTTTTGCGCGTAGCCGGGCCCGGCTTATAATAGTTGTTCACCATATTCTGCTGCCCAATCTCTCCGCCGTATGAGCTGTTGAAACCCCAGTTGAAGATGACATTGTTCCGGAAATCGACCATCTCCGCCTCACGTGTATCCGGGTGATACCTTGCTCCGCAGAAGCGAGGAAGCCGGCTGGTATGGCTTGCCAGCAGGTTATGGTGGAATGAGACTCCCTTTCCTCCCCAGATGCCTCCGTAGCCATGTTCTCCCTTCGGGTGGCCTGCATTGTAGAGGCTCTCGGAGACAATGCACCACTGAAGAGTAAAGTTCTCGTTGTCATAGAACGAAGCTGCCTCGTCAACTGACCAGCTCATGGAACAGTGATCGATAATGATGTTCTTATGCCTGATGCACGAGATCGCATCCTTTGGCTCTTCACCCGGAATCTCATTGCCGCACCTGAACCTCATGTGCCTGATGATGACGTTATCCGCCTCTATGGATACTGTCTCTCCCTTTATGCAGATGCCGTCACCGGGAGCAGTCTGCCCCGCAATGGTAACATCGCTTTTAGAGATATTCAGCCTCCGCTTCAGGTCAATGGTGCCTGAAACGGCGAAAACGATGGTCTTCGGTCCGGGCTTGTTGAGTGCCCATCTAAGCGAGCCTTCCGGAGGTTTGACAACCGAATCGGCAAGGTTTGTGACAGTATAAACTGCCCCGCCCCTTCCGCCTGTAGTATACCGGCCATATCCCTCAGCACCCGGGAAAGCCGGCAGTTGCGCCCTGACAAGCATACCGGCTGACAGTAATATCAAAATTGCAGATATCCTCTTCATTTCAAAATCCTTGAGTTGGCCTTTCCGTCAGGGGTAATGGTCTCAACTGTTATGCGGGAGGAGCTGCTGCCGCGAACCTCTACAAGACCATCTGTATCCTGCGCAACCTGAAGACCATTTATTTCAGCATCCGAGCTGTTAAGGAAGAAGATAAGCGGCTTCCTTTCAGTAACAAGCCGCATATTACTGACTTTTACTCCCTTTGCATCAATGCATGCCATGCCTTCCACAGCAGTCATGTCAATATTTTCCATGGTTACATTCTCAAGGTTAAGCTCGGGTAATCCCTGGAGATAGATTGCCTGATCAGCTCCCCTGCAGGTTATGTTTTTCATGAATATATTCCTGAACACAGGAGTCTCTTCCGTGACCGGGGGCACTTCACCCACCGTGGTCTCAGTATTCTTCCCTTCTGACAGCATTTCTGACACAGAGAGCCCGCTGTAATAGAGGTTGAACGAAATTGCCTGAGATGGTATGTCAGTCATCAGGATGTCATTGAACCAGATATTTTCAACCACACCTCCCCTCCCACGGTTGCTCTTGAACCGAATACCAACGTCAGTGCCCATGAACGTGCAACCGGCCACTGATACATTCCTGACCCCTCCTGACATCTCACTGCCGATGGTCACTCCGCCATGGCCGTGATAGACAATACAGTTTCTTATCACCAGGTTCTCAGTGGGAATGCCCCGCTTCCGCCCATCCTCGTTCTTGCCCGACTTGATGCAGATGGCATCATCACCCACATCAAAATTACAGTTGTACAGCAGGGTATTCCGGCACGACTCGATATCTATCCCGTCGCCATTCTGTGAATACCAGGGATTCCTGACCGTAATATTCCTGACAGTAAGATCTTGGCACATAAGAGGATGGATGCACCATGCAGGGGAATTCTGGAACACAGGTCCGTCAAGCATGATCTTCCGGCAATTCACCAGGCTGACCATAACCGGGCGGAGGAAATCCCTCATCCATTCATATGCGGCAATTCCGCCTTCCCGGGGCATCGGTACGTTCATCTCGCTCTGTTCGGCTACCTGCCTGTAAGTTTCAGCAGGATACCAGGTCTTGCCGTCAGCACTTAATGTTCCCCCTGATTTTACAATTTCATTCCACATCGGAGGCGGAACCTTTTCCTTCTTCACATGTCTCCACACATGTCCGCTTCCATCCCATACTCCCTTCCCGGTAAATGCAATGTTTTCAAGGTCTTTCCCGTAGATGGGCGAGATGCATCTGACTGTATTGCTTCCTTCAAAGCTGGTCTCAATCAGCGGATAGAGGCTTTTGTCAGGACTGAAAAGCACAAGGGCGCCTTCCTCGGCATGCATCCTCAGGTTGCTTTTAAGAATTATCGGTCCCGTGAGCCATATGCCGCGCGGGATGACAACTGTTCCGCCTCCGCGTGAAGTGACTGCCTCTATTGCCTTTCGGAAAGCCTCGGTATTGAGGACAATCCCGTCGCCAACGGCTCCGAAATCCGTGATTGAAACACTGTTGTTATGTATCTGCGGTTCGATAACCTGGGGCATGCTGAACTCAACATCCCTGTAAATTTCGCCGGCAGGGGCTGAGAGAGCAGGAGAAGTGCCGGCTGCCTGAGGTGACGCAGTTGCACCGGCAGACGGATAAGATGCCAGGTGAGGCTGCGCACCGGCAGCCCCCGGCAAAGACTCAGAAGGCCGTTCACCAGCAATCGGAGAAGGTACTCCGGAAGGCTTCCGCCTGGCAGCGGTGGCTCCGGAAACTGCATCGGCCTTTACCGGTTTTAGATCCTTCATGGCATTGAAGACCAGCTGTGCCACCACTGCAGCCCCTGCCGGCTGAAAGTGTGTGTTGTCGCTGCTGCCTTCAGGGTAAGCTTCATAGAGGCCCGGAGGAAGATTCATGAAGTAGGTAAGAGTGACATAATCACGCCCTCTCCCCGAAAAATAATCCATGCTCAGGGTATTGAGGTCAATGAGGCCGGCCCCGGTCTCGGCAGCCACCTCCTTCATTGCATCAGGATATGCACCGTGAGTGTTGCCAAGCATGCCATCCTTCCATGGGTAATTTCGTGCCACCGGAGTCACAAGGATCGGGATCGCACCCTTTTCGCGCGACTGGCTGACATAGAGTCTCAGAAACTCCCTGTAACCGGGAAGAGAAGTGTAACGTTCACCCTTGTTTACCGATGCATCATTATGGCCGAACTGGATCAGGACGAGGTCACCCGGGCGGAGCTGGCTGTAAATTTCTGACCATCTCCCCTCCTCAAAGAAAGAGCGTGTGCTTCTGCCACCTCTTGCCCTGTCATCAACCACTGCACTGTCACTCCTGACAAGGTGCCTTATCAGCTTCAGTGAGTCAGAGGCCATGAACGACTGGAAGACCTGGCCCCATCCCATGATCGGATACCGTTTTGTCCGGTAGTCCTTCTCCAGGGAGTAGTCAGCCATGGTGGAGTCACCGATAAGCCAGACCTTCGTTACCTTCTTCTTCCCCCCTGCCCTTCCGTTCTCCGCAGGATGGCCGGCCGTAAATGCCGACATGATTCCCGTCAGAAGCAACATTATTAAAAATCTGCTCGATCTCATAAATCAGTCTGTTGTATTAATTCTGTACCAGTCAAGGTCAATTGAACCTGCATCATTTGTAAATCCGTCGCGCAATGCGAAGAATCCGGTTTTTGCACCTATCCACATTCCCTGCCTTACGGCAAAGGTTTCGCCGGCATCTGTAAACTCCTTTCCGTCAAAACTGTAGCTGAACCTGCACATGGCTCCGGGTTCAACCCTGAGCCTGAGGAACAGCTCACCTGACTGCACTTCGCGGAAGAAGAGCTCTGTTTCGGTGGTGCCCCTGTCAGCATCATGACAGCCGGCCACCCTCAGGAAGAGTCGGTCTTCCGATTTCCTGACTGAAATGTATTGATAATCAATGCCCATCACTATCATGCCCACCTCCTCGCCGTGGTGCCGCAGATTGCATCTTACCAATGCGGTGGCAGTGAATTTCTCTGCAGGCAGTTTTCGCATGAAGAGGTTTGGCACCTCCCACATGCTGCACATGCTGTCAGGTCTTGATATGCAGTTCAGCCTGAAGAATCCGGAAGCCCCCGAGGGATATCCCCATGTTACGGAGGGATTGGCGTGCCATTGCCAGTTGAGTGGTCTGACACTGCCGTCAAACTCATCATCGTTGTCATTCGCACCGGGTGTGACAGGCAGGCCCGCCCTCGGCCTGGCAAATGAAGTTACCGGTTCGCCAGTGCCGTCACCGTCTTCATCCAGGCCAATCACAGGCCAGTCATTAACCCATTTCATGGGCTGCAGGTGAACGATTCTCCCGTATGCGCCCTTTTCCTGGAAATGGATGAACCAGTCCTCCCCGGCACTTGTTGTTACCCAGGCGCCCTGGTGCGGCCCGTTTACAGAGGTTTTGCCCTGGCTCATCACCACACGGAATTCCCATGGACCGAAAACCTTCTCAGCCCTCAGGGCAAGCTGCCAGCCATTTGTCACTCCTCCGGCAGGAGCAAAAATGTAATAGTATCCGTTTCTTTTGTAAAACTTCGGCCCCTCAACAGTGGGGTTGGAATCATGGCCGTCAAAAATTATTACCGGATCACCGGTGACCCCGGTGCCGTCAGGCTTCATCCGCGTGACCATCAGAACGCTCTTGACGCCTGCCCTTGTACCCGCAAAGGCATATGCCAGGTAAGCGCTTCCGTCATCATCCCACAGAGGGCTCGGGTCAATCAACCCTTTCCCCCGGATGACCGTCACCGGGTGGCTCCACGGCCCGGCCGGATCGGAAGCTTTCACCATGAAAATCCCATGGTCAGGATCAGGATAGAAGATATAGAACTCCCCGTTGTGTATCCTGATGCATGGAGCCCATACTCCGCCTCCATGCCTGACTGAGGAATAGTAATCTACGGGCTGAAGCCTGTCAAGGGCATAACCGATCAGCCTCCAGGTGACAAGGTCACTGGAATGAAGCACCGGCAGGCCGGGAACACAGTTGAATGATGAGGCAACCATGTAGTAATCATCGCCTGATCTGACCACATCCGGATCAGAGTAATCTGAATGAAGCACCGGGTTTGTGTAAACCGTTACGGCATCAGCTGTTTTCCTGCTGCTGCAGCCGTCCAGTACGGCAATCAGAGAGACGAAGACTATGAACTGTGAACCGGATATTTTCATTGTGCTACAATTCATTGTACCTGATTATCAGGTCAGGCCTGAGGATTAACAGGTCAGGCAGATCAAAGTATTTCAGCATGCCGGGAACAATCCATGAAAACCACTCCTTCTCCAATGGCCTTTCAGTTATGGCAGCAAATGATCTGATCGTTTCCGACATTTCAACTGATGCTATGCGGTGGTCAATTACAGCGGCAAGAAAGGCTGGAAGGGTTGCGGGTCCCGTAGCGATCACCTTCACAGGCAGCCTGCCCAGTTCATCATCAGCAGTGATGAAATCGAGAATCATCAGTATGTCACGTACGCGCTGCCCCGGCAGCGGTTGCCCGACATGCATGCTCAGAACAGCATTGTGATATTCACTGTTGTAGTATTTTGGGTCATTGTCAAGTGCCTTTTCAGCTGTCTCGCCCATGCCGCGCAGGTCGGCAGCCAGCACAGCCCTGTACCTGGCCGGAAGAAATTTTCCCCGGGCGTCGGTGCCGGCAAGCGTTGATTTTCCTTCGTGACTGAGCCATATTACCAGAGTATCGGCAACGCCTTTCCCGGTCTTCCGGTAAAGATGGCATGGCAGCGGCACCTCACCGGTGCGCCTGATTATGATTTTTCCGGCAGAATAGCCATTAACTGAAAAGCTGCCCGTGGTTTCAGCCAAAACTTTGCCACCGCTGGCGTCGCTTAAAGCCAGGAGGCTCTTCAGGGTGTCAATGAGTGTTTCCCTTTTATTGCCTTCCCTGAAAACGCGCCTCTCTGTCTCCATCTCACGGACTCTTCTCCGGGTATACTCCTGCATGGTGACCTCATCAGGGAACATGGTATTAACCTGGCCTGAAGGGGTGCACCAGGTGTCTTTTTCGGACAATGCAGGCGGGATCTCCGTGATGATGGGTGAACCGGCAGCGTTCAGCCATTTTATGAACCACAGCAGGGCTGCTTCCCGCTTTGGTGCCGACAAGCCGTGCCCGTCGTCGCCGGTAAAGAGCGATACCTGGCCAGGGAAACCGGTTAAATTATAAACGGACTTCAGATCATTGAACGCGTCAACGGTACCGCGATAATCGACAAAGTCATATCGTCCGGCAAGGATCAGCAGGGGTTTTGGAGCAAAGATGGCAAGGTAGTCAGCTATCTCGAAGCCAGCCCTTCCCTCGCCGGGTATCTGCTGGCATCCGTCGCCGGTTCCGTTCAGTTCATACTCTCTCTCCCTGCTTGTTATGAAGCTGCAGGGTGCTGCTGCCTTTATCCTGTCATCATAACCGATGAACCACATTGTCTGTGCTCCCCCCCCGGAATTGCCCATGCATCCTATGCGGCTGCTGTCAATATCCGGCCTCGAGACGAGGTAGTCAAGGGCTCTTATATTGTCATACAATTCCCATGCTGCAACGCTGCTGCCGGTTAGTATGGCCCCGGCGTTGAGGAGGGTGTGCTCGGTAGTGCTTCCTCTCAGGATACGACTGCCATCAGTATCCGTAAACTGAACCCTTTCACCCTGGGAGACCGGATCGGTAACCATCACTGCAATGCCATTTACAGCAAAGAGCATGGCTGTTTGCATGTATGACAGGGTTGCCTTTGATGTCATCTCATGTCCGCAGAAAAAGAGTACTGCCGGGAAAGGGCCCTTTCCGGCAGGGAGGTACAGGCTGGCGGTAACGTGATGTTGCGGCCGTGACTCAATGATTACCTTCTCAAGCATAATATTGCCGAGAGGGAGACGTCCTGTTATCCCAGGGTTCAGGGGAGTCTTCGGCGGGAGTTCTCCAAGGAGGCGGAAGTAGCTTTCGCGGGCTAATGCCCTGTATTCATCAAGTGCATCCGGAGATGAAAGGGTTTTGCCGAGTCTTTCGCGGCGGAGATCATAAAGGGAATGCATCTCCTGCAGAAGGTATGTCCGCAGGGTGTGCTCCGTCTTCCAGTCTGCAACCCTGTACGGATCCTGGGCTGTGAGGCCCGTCACCATGAGGGTGCAGAGTATTACCGGCAACAGCATCTTCATGACCGGTATCCGGTTTCTCCATTGCTTCATATCTCACAGGGTGTTTTTACCAGGCAGGCTGCA
>DAIDJT010000051.1 GCA_027451265.1 Bacteroidales bacterium
CTGGGGACAACCATGTCACAGGACCATGGCTTCGGTTATGCATCAGTGTCTTACGGCCTGATGGATAAGCTCTACCTGTCTGCCACAGGCTACACAATAAGCAGCTTCTCACCCTTCACGGCCTTCCAAAGCCTGGGATTAAGTTTTAACCATACTTTCAATTCATGGTTTGACATCAGTACGGGAGTATCCCGGTACAATGTGGCACCCTCACTTAGAGACACCCTTTTTGACAACTTCACTTATGCCGAAGCCACCCTTGGATTCGACTGGAGGATCCTTTACACAAAAATATATGCCGGAGGGCTCTTCTCCGATGGTGGCCAGCTGTACCTGCAGGTCAGGAATTCAAGATATTTTGAAACCCGGTCATTTGCAGGGGATAAAGCTTTTTTCTCATTTGACCCCTATGTCAACCTCCTTTTCGGCACCATGGCAAGCATAGAGACATCTGACGGCGCAACGGAGACAACCGTTTCACCTGGTTACAGGCCATGGAAAAAGAAGCACCAGGGCAACGGCCAGTCAACGGTCACAACCTACAGCGAATCATTTGGCCCGATGGAGATCGATTTCGGCCTCCCCGTGGCATTCAGCTATAACTTCTTTACACTCGAGATCGAACCGGGATATATTATACCTCTCTACCCTGATGAAGGCACATCAGGTGCCAGGGGTTTCCTGTTTACGGCCAGCCTCTTCTTCAGGATTTTTTAACTTTGAATCATGAATGTCCTTATCGTCGAAGACGAAAAGAGCCTCGCCTCTGAAATAGCCATCTACCTGACACGGGAGAATTTTCTGTGTGACATGGCGCAGACAGGTGCAGAAGCCTCTGAAAAAATTGCCATAAACCTGTATGATTTTGTGCTGCTTGACCTGGGACTCCCTGATTACAACGGACTGGATCTTATCAGGGAGGCTAAATCATTGAATGCTGACATTTCCTTCATAATAATAACAGCACGGGGAGCCGTGGAAGACAGGGTTAAGGGGCTGGGCCTCGGGGCTGACGACTACCTTCCCAAACCATTTGCACTTGCCGAACTGCATGCCAGGATAATGGCGGTTGCCCGCAGGAAATTCCGCCTGTCATCGCCCGACATTGCCCTCGGTGAATTCATTATGAACACCGAATCAAGGAAACTTTTGTGCGGGGATAAGGCAGTGGAAATTACCAGGAAGGAGTTTGACCTCCTTTATTACCTCGTCATAAACAGGAACAAGGTAATGGCCCGTCACCAGCTATATGAACATATCTGGGGAAATACCCTCGATGATCAGTATGACAGCAACTTTATTGATGTTCACATAAAAAACATCCGCAAGAAGCTTAATGCCCACGCTCCGGCACCCTGGCTGGAGACTGTCAGGGGTGTGGGGTACAGGATAAGCACTGACAGTCAATGAACCACGGGGTAAAGATGAAACTCCAGACCAAACTTGCGCTTTTCAACCTGCTTTCCAAACTGGTATTCTCTGCCCTTTTCGTCGGATTCCTCCCCCTGATTATTGAACGTGTCAATATCCGTCAGACCGATAATGAACTCATTGACAAGAGAGAGGACGTTATCTCTCTGATTTCGGAAATTGGTATCGCTCCATTCATGATTTCTGACACCACCGGGAGATTCGGAAGCTATAACATACTGAAGGAAGAGTACATAAGCCTTGAACGGGCTCCCTCCGGCGAGGAGTGGAATTACATCGACATCACCCAGAGAAGCATCGATGAGGAAACCATCGATTACCGGGTGCTTCATTACTCACTTATAATAGATGGTGAATCATTCATCCTTGAGATCGGGAAAAGCCTTTCCAGCATTACTTATTCCGCGAGGAATATCAGGATGATCCTCCTGATATTCCTCGCAGTCTTCATCCTTGTCACACTGGCATCAGACCTGACTTATACTGCAAGATTACTGAAACCGCTCAGGATAATAACAGGGAGGCTCGGAGAAACTTCATCACCCACTCCTGATGCGGCTGCTCCGCTTGTCACTTCAACTGAAGACTTCATCAGGCTTGACCTTACCCTGAGGGAAATGATGAAAAAGATAAGCGAACTGTTCAGAAAAGAGAAAGAGATAACGGTGAACATTTCACATGAGCTGATGACCCCGGTGTCAGTCCTGCGAAGCAAACTTGAGAACATGCTTCTCATTGATGATCTGAACCCCGCGGTTGAAGCGGGCATTGAAGAGTCACTACGCACACTGCACAGGCTCAAGGCATTGGTCAACTCCATGCTGATGATAGCCCGTATTGAGAGCAGCCAGTACCTGAAGGAGGAGAGCGTGGATATCTGCGAACTGATCGGTGAGGTGACCGGGGAACTTGCGCCCATTGCCGAGGACGGCGAAGTGACCATCACCCTCACATGTGACTGCCCTCATACAATAAACGGCGCCAACAGGTCACTCCTGTTTTCGATGTTTTACAATGTTGTGAACAACGCCGTTCAGCACACCTCTAAAGGGGGCAGGATAGAAATTGCCGGGCGGGATAACGGCGGCAGGTACGAAGTATCCGTATCCGATACCGGTACGGGTATGTCCCCTGAACAGGTTGATCGTCTCTTCACCCGTTTCAGCCACAGCCCTGACCCGGCCGGCAAGGGTACCGGCATAGGCCTCGCCATTACCAAATCAATAGCCGATTTCCATAACATTGCAGTAAGAGTCATCTCTGAACCTGGCGGCGGAACACAGTTTTTCTTCTTTTTCCCGGCAAATTCACTGTAGCTTCATTTTCACGGGTATATTTTTGATCTGTTATCTGAAAATGAACCCAAGACACAACAAAAAATGAAAAAGGAAATTCTGATTGGCGCCATAGCACTTCTGATAAGTGCCGGCGTAACGGCACAGACCACCGAACCTGTACAGGAACAGCTCAAAACGAAAAAACAGCTCAGGATTGAAGCAAAACAGCAGGCTAAAGTCCAGGATCAGACTCAAAGCGGTGACCCGATCATGACAAAGGCACAGACCAGGACCAGGGACCAGAAAAGGGAGAAGGTTCAGGATCAGACTCAGAGCGGTGACCCTATCATGACTCAGACCCGCACGAGGACTGAGAACCATGGAGCTGTGGTAAGTGAAACTGCAAGGCAGACACCAGGGGGTGAAGGCAAGGGTGCAGTCGTAAGCCAGCAGGCCAGGATGAGGGGTGAGGCCCAGAGGTCTGCAAAACAGGCAAAAAAGACAAACAAAAACCAGGGAGCTGCAAAAAGTGTCAGGACGAACCGGCCGGCAACAGTAAAGGGCGCAGGACGCAGATAGTCAGTACAAAAAGGCTGAGAAAAAAGCCGGCGGAGTGTCTGCCGGCTTTTTTATTTTTCCTTTCGGGGGGAATTTTGTTATTCCGCCCCCTGGGCCTTCATCCTGGCACGCTTGCGGTCATTCTCGTCAAGCATGATCTTACGTAGGCGCATTGATTTGGGGGTTATCTCGATATACTCATCGGCGGCGATGTACTCCATGGCCTCCTCGAGGGAGAAACGGATCGGGGGTGTCAGGATCGCCTTGTCATCCGAACCGGATGCCCTCATGTTGGTCAGCTTCTTGGTCTTCGTGACGTTCACAACTATATCATCCTGGCGGGTGTTCTCCCCGACGACCTGTCCCATGTATACGTCTTCACCGGGGAAGACGAAGAACCTGCCGCGGTCCTGTAACTTGTCAATGGCGTAGGCCACGGCCGTACCTGTCTCCAGGGCAATGAGCGATCCGTTGCGCCTGACGGCCAGCTCCCCTTTCCACGGCTCATAAGCGTCAAAGCGGTGGGCCATGACCGCTTCCCCCTCGGTGACGGTGAGCACCTGGTTCCTCAGACCGATAATTCCCCGCGAGGGTATGCGGAAATCAATGTGTGCCCTGTCATTTCTTACTTCGATATTGGCTATCTCACCCTTTCTCTGGGTCACCTGGTCAATCACCTTGCCGGCAAATTCTTCCGGCACCTGCACTGTCAGCACCTCAACCGGCTCATGCTTCACACCTTCCACCTCCTTGATCAGCACCCTTGGCTGCCCCACCTGGAGTTCAAACCCTTCGCGACGCATGGTCTCTATAAGTATTGAGAGGTGAAGAATGCCGCGGCCATAAACCATAAAGGTGTCTGCAGAGTCAGTCTCTTCGACCCTCATGGCCAGGTTCTTTTCAGTCTCCCGGAAGAGTCTTTCCCTTAGCTGCCGCGATGTCACAAGTGTCCCCTCCCTCCCGAAGAACGGTGAGGTATTGGAGGTAAACAGCATGCTCATTGTGGGTTCGTCAACCCTTATCCACGGAAGTGCCTCGGGATTCTCACCGTCGGCAATGGTGTCACCTATGTCAAAATCTTCCATACCGAAGACGGCACATATCTCTCCTGCAGGAACAGGCTTCTTTGTCTTTTCCTTTCCCAGGCCCTCAAAGAGATATACCTCCTTCACGGTATTGCGAAGCACAGTGCCGTCATGCTTTATCAGTGACACCTGGCTTCCCGGTACCAGGGTGCCGCGGCTAACCTTACCCACGGCTATCCTGCCCTGGTAAGAGGAGTAGTCAAGTGACGAGATCCTCATCTGAAGGTTGCCCTCAGCCTTCTTCGGTGCAGGGATATGCTGAATAATTGTGTCAAGCAGGTAACTTACATCTGTTGCCGGTTTATCCCAGTCAGGACCCATCCACCCCTGCTTGGAGGAGCCGAATACCGTCGGAAAGTCGAGCTGATCCTCTGTAGCATTGAGGCTGTGCATCAGGTCAAAGATGTTCTCCTGTGTCTCTTCAGGCTTGCAGTTGGGCTTGTCAACCTTGTTTACAACCACAATCGGTTTAAGACCAAGCTCCAGTGCCTTCTGCAGCACGAACCGGGTCTGTGGCATCGGCCCCTCAAAGGCGTCCACAATGAGCAGCACCCCCTCGGCCATGTTCAGGACACGTTCCACCTCTCCCCCGAAATCGGAGTGACCCGGGGTATCTATTATATTAATCTTGACGTTTTTGTACCTGACCGATACGTTTTTTGAGAGAATTGTTATCCCCCTCTCCCTCTCGAGGTCATTGCTGTCAAGTATAAGCTCTCCCATGACCTGGTTGTCACGAAACAGCTTTACCTGGAACAGAATGCGGTCTACCAGTGTGGTCTTGCCGTGGTCAACGTGTGCAATCACGGCAACATTTCTAATCTCTTCCGTATACTTATCTGTTTGGGCTGCAAAAGTATAAAAAGAATCGGCACGTCCGCCTGCCGGGCAGATAACTTTTTGCGTCTATAACAGATAATGCAGTTCCCCGCTTATGGCAGGTATATCATTTTGCGGGTCATACCTCCGTCAATGATCAGGTTTTCACCATTGATGAACTCATTTCCTTCGTCTGTAAGGAAGAGGCAGGCCCGGGCAATGTCTTCCGGTCTGCCCACCCTTCCTGAGAAATGCTGGGAGTGGTCTTCTTCGCTCAGTGCGCTGTAATCACCCGTTTCAATCCACCCCGGGCTGATGCAGTTGACCCTGATCCTGCTGTGCGCCAGGGAGGCCGCCATGGCGTGCGTCAGGGCCACGATTCCACCCTTGGAAGCGGCATATGCTTCAGACCCGGCCTCTGACATGAGGGCGCGCGTGGAGGCAATGTTGATGACTGAACCTCCGCCGTGCTCCTTCATGAAGCGGGCGGCCTCCCTGGCGCACAGAAAAGCACCCCTCAGGTTGGTGTTGACAACACTGTCCCACTCCGCAACTGTCAGCTCAAGGGGCGGTTTCCATATTCCGAAACCGGCATTGTTGACCACTATGTCAATAGTACCGTACCTCTCTGCCGTCATCCTGACCATGGCTTCGACCTGCTCAGGCAGGCTGACATCAGTCAGGATAAAAATGGCTTCGCCTCCTTTTTCCCTTATATATTTCTCAGCAGCCTCTCCTGAAACGGTATCCCGTTCAGCGAGCACCACCTTCGCACCCCCGGCCGCATATGCCGCAGCTACGCACAGGCCTATACCACGGCCCGCCCCGGTGACAATGACGACTTTCCCTGCATGTCCCATTTTTCGGATATATTGTCCTGTAAAATTAATACAAGTTTTTACAGGTCGCCTGCAATTCCGGCCCGGTGTATTCAGCTGCAGCCGGAAGGGGTCCTGAAGGCTAAGCTTCGATTGTCATTAATGTCTGAGCCGTATTTCAAAGAAAACCTCAGGAGCCAACAGCAAGTATCGATCAGCCCGGATTTCTGTAATGACTCCAAAGAATTTGTGAAAACCATTTTCCCGGAAGGATTCTTTTCAGGAGCACAGCCAGCTTCTGATCCGGAGAGGCAATAATATACCGCCAGGCAGGATTGCGGCATTCAACAATCTTTACAAGCTTCCCTGCCAGGATAGCAGGGTTCTTTCCTCCGGCCTCGTCACGCTCGATGACCGTCAGTGACCTGGCGAATTGTGCGTCATACGGGTCACCGGTGCCTGAAGGGGCCAGGAATTTCCGGCGGTTGGCGGAGTTGCTGGTGCGGAAATCACCCGGGTTTATAATCACCACTTTTATGTTGAACTGCTTAATCTCCATTCCAAGTGCCTCGCTGAAGCCTTCAACTGCAAACTTCGCAGCCGAATAGTATGGCTGGAATGGCAAGCCCATCAGACCACCTATGGAACTGATGTTTATAATCAGTCCTCCGCCTGCCTGCCTCATTACGGGCAACACTTCACGAGTCAGCAGGACCATACCCATGAAGCTGGTTTCAATCTGGAGCCTGAGATACTCTTCAGGAGTGGTTTCCGCGGGGCCTCCGGTATGCATACCGGCGTTGTTTATCAGCACATCTATCCTGCCTTCATTTTCAGCAACCGTGGTGACCGCCCTCTTTATGGAGCCATGGTCTGTAAGATCCATTGTGAGCAGGTTAATGCCCTTTGCGGGGTCACATGCTCCCCTTGCCGTGCCGTATACCTTGTGTCCCCTGGCTGCAAGCTGTGCCGCGGTCTCACGGCCGAAACCGGAAGAGATCCCGGTAATCAGGATTACTTTGCTCATTTTGATGATTTGCCAAACTTGGTCCGGCTTCAGTTGCCCATGCCTGTTATTCCCAGGTTCCTGGCTGCTTTTGTGATTTTTTCAATTGAAATATCCACCTGCTCCCTTGTATGCGTTGCCATCAGTGAGTACCGTATCAGGCAGTCATCTTTCGGTACTGCCGGGGAGACGACCGGGTTGACGAAAATCCCGTCAGCAAGCAGATGCTGGGTGAGCATCAGGGCCTTTTCGCTATCCCTTATGAAAAGAGGGATAATCGGTGATTCCGACTTTCCGGTATCAAATCCCATTGCCCTGAAACCGTCGAGTGCATACCTGGTTACATCCCACAGGTGAGAGATCCTTTCAGGTTCGCTCATCATGATATCCATGGCGGCAATCACTGATGCTGCCGATGCCGGAGTCATGCTTGCGCTGAATATGAGCGTCCTTGAGTTGTGCTTGAGGTAGTTTATCGTGTACCTGTCCGATGCTATGAATCCGCCAAGTGAGGCGAGAGATTTTGAGAAAGTGCCCATAATAAGGTCAACCCTGTCGGTAAGCCCGAAGTGCGATGCGGTACCCCGGCCGCTCTCTCCAAGCACACCGGTTGAATGGGCATCGTCAATCATTATGGAAGCATCATATTTTTCAGCAAGGTCAACCATTTCGGGCAGTTTCACTATGTCTCCCTCCATTGAAAATATTCCGTCCGCAACAATGAGTTTGAGGCTCTCAGGTTCACACTGGCTTAGTCTCTTCTCCAGGCTTCGCATGTCATTGTGGCTGTACTTCAGGACCTTCGAAAATGAGAGCCGGCTTCCCTCAATGATTGATGCATGGTCAAGCTCGTCAAGGAAGATATAATCACGCCGGCCCGTAAGTGCAGACACTACACCGAGATTGACCTGGAAACCGGTGCTGTAACAAAGCGCCCGCTCCTTTCCGACCATTGCGGCAATCTTTTCTTCCAGCTCCACGTGGATATCAAGAGTCCCGTTGAGGAATCTTGACCCGGCACAACCGGTGCCGTACTTGTCGATGGCCTTCTTGGCTGCTTCCTTGATCCTGGGGTGATTTGTCAGCCCGAGATAGCTGTTTGACCCAAACATCAGCACCTTGCGGCCGTTGATGGTTACAACGGTGTCCTGGTCTGACTCAATGGTTCTGAAATACGGGTAGATGCCGGCCTGCATCGCCTTCTGAGGCAAATCATAGCCTTCGAACGCCTTCTGGAGTTTTTTCATGGTTCGTTACATTATAGCAAAAATGCGAATTTAATTATTTGCACATTAGTTTAAGTAAAGTGCAACATTAATTAAGGCAACCTGCACCAAAGAATACCATTTTATGCTTATTTCTCAGTCCCGAATTGTCCTCATATTTGCAATTGTCAATGAATTAATGCAGTAACAGAGCCTCTGAATGAGGAGTAAAACAAGACAAGGTATGGCAGACAACAACAACTCTTCTTCCGTTAAAAAATTCACCCTGGGTCAGGATTGGGCATCAGTGGTAGCAGGTTTCATAATGATCCTTTTTGTGGTGTTGACCGGGTATGCCGTTCTTACCCCCTCCTTCGGCGGCAAAGCCGGATGGAACCATGATCATGATTTTTCAGGAATGTTCGGGGCTGCCACATTGTGGTCGTCAGTACTCTGGACCTTCGTGATTTTCGCGGTTATTTCCGTTCTGGGCATTCTCTTCAGCGGTGAAAAGATCAAAAAGTATTTCACCGGATTCATTGCCATTTTCCTGCTTGTCATCCTGGCACAGTTTGTTTCTTCCTATGCAGGTTTCAAGAATCTTGGCCTGGAGACAGTACTCTTTTCGCTGGTAATCGGTCTGCTTATCGGTAACCTGTTCAGGTTGCCGGAATGGCTGCGGTCAGGTGTGCAGACAGAGCTTTATGTCAAGATAGGCCTGGTGCTTCTTGGAGCTACAATACTCTTTAAAGACATTCTTTCAGCCGGTTCCTTCGGTCTCATCCAGGCCGTTATAGTGGTGACCGTAGTCTGGTATTTTGCCTTCTGGATTTCGAGGAAGATGAAGGTTGATGATGAATTCTCAACCATGCTCGCAAGTGCCGTCTCAATCTGCGGAGTATCTGCTGCCATAGCTACGGCAGGAGCCATCAACGGCGACAAGAAGAAACTCTCATTCATAATTTCACTGGTGCTCATAATTGCCATCCCGATGATGATCTTCCTGCCCATTATAGCCAAATGGATGGGCTTGTCTGAAATTGTCACAGGTGCATGGCTCGGGGGTACCATAGACACCACCGGTGCCGTTGTGGCCGCAGGAACCATTGCCGGCGAAACGGGGCTCAAATATGCAACAATTGTGAAATTCTCTCAGAACGTCCTGCTCGGGCTGGCCGCATTTGCAATTTCAATCTTCTGGGCCTACAGGAAAAGGGGCGCCAATGAGAAGGGACAGCATGTTCCGGCAAGAATCATCTGGGACCGTTTCCCGAAGTTTGTCCTTGGCTTCATCCTTGCCTCCCTGGTCTTCTCATTTATCCTGAACCCGGGGACGGCACAGTCATCAGGCAAGGTAATCAAGTCATTCAGCACATTCTGGTTCAACCTGGCATTCATCAGCATCGGGCTAGAAACCAGGTTCGCAGATTTCAGGCACATGGAGAGCAAAAAGCCATTCTACAGCTTCCTGATTGCGCAGACCTTCAACATAATATTCACGCTGGGCGTTTCATACCTGCTGTTTCAGATGCTCAGCCCCAAATAGGTAATTAGAAATGAAACTCCGGTTTTTTGCGCTCATCCTTTCCGCAACAATCGCCTTCGCCGCATGCGGCAAAAAAGAACATGTAGTCATAGCTACTGAGCTTGGTGATATTCATGTGAACCTGGATATGAAAAACGCACCCGTCACCTCTGCCAATTTCCTCAGGTATGTTGAAGCCGGGCTTTTTGACAGCACCTGCTTTTACAGGATTGTGCGGCCCGACAACCAGCCGAATGATCCGGTGCGGATTGCAGTTATCCAGGGCGGGCGGTATGAGGATGAAGAGACCGGAGGGTTCCCTCCCATAACCCATGAGACAACGGAGATGACCGGAATCAGGCACCTCAACGGTGTCATCTCCATGGCAAGGTGGACTCCCGGCACAGCCACCTCGGAGTTCTTCATCTGTGTGGGCGATCAGCCTGACCTTGACTTCGGAGGAAAGAGAAACCCTGACGGTCAGGGTTTTGCCGCGTTCGGGAAGGTGACAAAGGGAATGGACGTGGTAATGAAGATCCATGGCATTGAAGCTCCCGGCCAGTACCTTAAAAAACCGGTGCTGATCTACAGCATCACCCGCGAATAGTTTCTTCAGCATACGGCTCATGCCGCGTAGCAGTTACGGCATTGTAAGTGTGCGCGTCCCCGCCCTCCCCTGCAGGGAAGGGAGATCAGATGTCCATGATCACCGCCCGCCTGTCAACACCCAAACCAGCCAGAATCTCCGTCACCGATTTCATCATGGCCGGCGGACCACACAGGTAAAACTGACCACTGAGATCACCGGCATGCTCCCTCAGGAGCGCTTCCGAGATATGCCCCTTAAAATAACCGTCAGCATTCTCACGTGAGAGAATGTTGATGAAGTCACTACCAAGCATCCTTCGGAGTTCCTCTTCGAGGATAATATCTCCCCGTGTCTTGCTGGCATAAAACAGCCGGTTCCCGGCCAGCTCATTCCTTGCATGCAGATCCCTGAATATGGCCAGAAACGGAGTTATCCCGGCACCGCCGGCAATGAAGATCCCTTTCCCCTTATAAGCGATTGCGCCCCATGGGGTGCCAATTACCAGCTCATCACCGGGCACGAGCCTGTCAAGCACCTTGGTCAGGCCGTTATGTTCCGGGTATATTTTTATAGTAAACTCAAGGAAAGGATCATGAATCAGCCCGGTAAAGGTGAAAGACCTCTTCTTCTTCCTCATCTCCGGGGAATTTATGGCTACCCCGGTGGCCTGCCCTGGAGTGAAGGTATAACCGGCCGGTTTCCCGACGCGAAACCTTTTCACATCATGTGTTAACTGTTCAACATGTTGAATCTTAACAATATATTCTGTCATATGATTTTCATTCTGCCCTATTAACAAGCAAATGTACAGTTTGGTTGATACTTCTGAGGCTCCTATCCAAATGCCTTAGACAAAAATAGTTGACTTTAGTAATCCTGAGGCGTAACTTTGAGAGAACGGGGGAACCAACTAAAATACAGCAGGTATGAAAACAATTGTCGAGCTACTTGAAAACAGCGCCGGGAAGTACGCGAATAATCCTTACCTCCTGGAAAAGAAAAGTGACCATTATGAGTCAATCTCATATAAGGAGACCAAAGACCTGGCTTATGCCACAGCAGCCGGGCTGATTTCAATGGGCCTGGCCAGGGGAGACCGTGTTGCCCTGCTGTCCGAATCACGTACTGACTGGGTTCTGAGTGAGCTTGGCATCCTCCATGCCGGAGCTATTTGTGTACCCCTTTCCATATTGCTTAAGGAAGGCGCCGATCTGAAATTCAGAATCGACCATTCCGGTTCACGATGGATAATTGTATCAGCCCTCCAGTATGACAAGATCAAAGCCATAAGAAAGGAACTGTCATCCCTGGAAAAAGTGATCCTTCTTGATCCAAGGGAAAGCTATTCTGACGATGAAATCTTCATGGGAAAAATCAGAAAATCAGGCGAAGAGTACCTTACTGGCAACCATGAAAAGTTCATGGAAAGAGTAAATTCCGTGAAGCCTGATGACTATGCCAATATCAGTTACACATCAGGAACCACCGCAGATCCAAAAGCCATAATCCTGTCTCACCGCAATTATACAGCCAACATAGAACAGACGCTCACCCTGATGGACGTACCCGAATGGTGGACAACCCTTCTGATACTTCCATGGGATCACTCTTTTGCACATACTGTGGGAATATACATCATGATGGCCACAGGTGCGAGCCTGGCGGCAGTTCAGTCTGGCAAATCATACCTCGATTCAATCAAACATATACCGGAAAATATCAGGGAAATAAAACCGGTGTTTCTCCTTAGCGCACCTGCCCTCGCCAAAAACTTCCGGAAAGGAATTGAAAGGAGCATCAAGGAAAAAGGGCCTCTGATTGAGAAACTGTTCTTTCATGCCCTGAAGGTAGCCTACACCTACAACGGTACAGGTTGGGATAAGGGGAAAGGAT
>DAIDJT010000052.1 GCA_027451265.1 Bacteroidales bacterium
TCACCCAACTATCTGTATTGCAATGCAGTAAATCCCAGGTTGAAAGTTCTCCTGAGAAACTACACCCTGAGTGATGACATCGCTTTCCGCTTCTCCAGCAAAGAATGGTCAAGCTTTCCGCTGACAGCTGAAAAGTATGCCGGCTGGATCAAGGGCCTGGCGTCCACATCTGAACTGGTGAATGTTTTCATGGACTACGAGACTTTCGGCGAACACCAGAAAAAGGAGACGGGCATTTTCGATTTCCTGAAGCATCTGCCTGATATGATCATAAAGAAGACTCCGTTTAATTTCATGACGGTCTCTGAGGTGGCTGACAGCTACCAGCCGGTATCGCTTCTGCATGTCCCGTCACCCATCTCCTGGGCCGACGAGGAGAGGGATCTCACCGCCTGGATGGGCAACGAGCTGCAGACAGCTGCCGTAAACAAGCTCTACAGCCTCGCTGACAGAGTTGGCAAATGCAACAATGAACAGCTGATGCGTGACTGGGTGTACCTGCAGTCAAGTGATCATTTTTACTACATGTCAACCAAGTTCTTCTCCGACGGTGCTGTCCATGCCTATTTCAATCCTTACGAGAATCCTTACCAGGCATTTATGAACTACATGAACGTGCTGAGCGATTTTGAGATCCGACTAAATGCGGTCTGTCCGGTCAATGTTCATGAGGAGGAGGTTAACCGACTCTCCGGTGATATCAGGAAGCGTGACCAGATTATAGCAGAGCTGCAGGACAAGCTTGTGAGGCTTGAAAGGAAACCTGCTGCAGCAGGGAAGGCAGCAGCAGCGGCCGGAATGGCAAAGGGTGCAGTGAAGAAGGCAACCTCTGAGGTGAAGAAGGCCGCGGCTACGGCCACCACGGCTCCTGCAGGCAAAACTGCGGCGAGCAAGGCTCCGGCAAAGAAGACTCCGGCAAAGAAGGCTCCGGCAAAGAAGGCTCCGGCAAAGAAAACTCCGGCAAAGAAGACTCCGGCAAGCAAAACTACGGCCATCAAAGCTCCGGCAAAAAAGGCAACCGCTTCAGTGAAAAAAACTGCCGTCACAGGAAAAACCGGCGCGAAAGCCAAATCCGCCGGGAAGAAATCCGGTGGCAAATAATTACCGGTATATAATGCCAGGTGTAACTTATGTGCGCCTCGTGCGTATTAATTGATTATTAATTATATGGAAATGAAAGCTGATTTTTTATTTGAGACAAGTTGGGAAGTATGCAATAAGGTGGGAGGTATTTATACAGTCATTTCAACCAAGGCGCTGAACGTAACTTATGAATTTGGAGATAATTATATCCTGATCGGTCCTGATGTCTGGAGGGATGACAAGTCCAATCCGGAGTTTACCCCTGATGACACGATGTTCCAGGCCTGGAAGACCGTGGCAGCGCAGGAGGGACTGATAGTAAAGACCGGTCGCTGGAACATAAAGGGAAATCCCCGGGTGATGCTGGTTGATTTCACCCCTTATTTCGGACAGCAGAATGAAATTTTCGCCCGTTTCTGGGAGACATACAAGCTTGACAGCATATCGGGCCAGTGGGACTATGTTGAGCCTGCACTCTTCGGTTATGCTGCAGGGAAAGTTATTGAAAGCTTTACAAACTATTACCGTGAATACCCAAGAGTAATTGCCCAGTTCCACGAATGGATGACAGGCATGGGCGTTCTCTACCTTGAGAAGAATGCTCCATGGGTTGCCACCTCCTTCACCACTCACGCCACCGTTCTCGGACGCAGCATAGCAGGCAACAACAGGCAGCTCTACAGTCGCCTGAAGGAATTCAACCCGGTGCAGATGGCCCGAGAATTCAACGTCACTTCCAAACAGTCGCTTGAAAAGATCAGCGCCCAGGAGGCAGACGTCTTCACCGCGGTAAGTGAGATTACCGGGCACGAATGTGAAGCTTTCCTCGGCAAGAAGCCTGACGTGATCACCCCGAACGGCTTTGAGGATACCTTTGTCCCCGCTCCGGAAAATTTCAGCGCTGCACGCCTTGCGGCACGTAACAAGCTCCTGACGGTGGCTCAGGCACTGCTCGGCTATGATCTGCCGGATGACACCCTGCTGGTCTCCACCAGCGGGAGATATGAGTACAGGAACAAGGGCATTGACCTCTTCCTGTCTTCTCTCAGTGAGGTGAACAAAAAGGCAGACTTCACCCGCCAGTGCGTTGCCTTTATCCTCGTCCCGGCGTACCACAAGGGACCCCGGCAGGATCTTTCAACCGCACTGGCCGCCGGCACAAGGGTTACTGAAGGCGACAGGTTCCTTACTCACGGACTGCACTACGTGAATGATGACCCGGTCATGAACCAGCTTACCCGCGAAGGCCTTCATAATGGCGCTGGTGACAAGGTTAAGGTCATTTTCGTTCCGTCATACCTGAACGGTAATGACGGCATTTTCAACATGGAGTATTATGAGCTGCTGATAGGCTTTGACCTTACACTTTATCCATCATATTATGAACCCTGGGGGTACACACCCCTGGAAAGCCTGATGTTCCATGTGCCCACAGTCACCACCAACCTGGCTGGTTTTGGCATGTGGGTCGAATCTTACTTTGAGAATCCCGGCAACGGCTGCCTTGTTCTCAACCGCACTGACAGCAATGAGAAAGAGGTCATCGAGGGGATGGGAAAATTCATCAGGAAATTCCTCCAGATGAACCCTGACGAGGCGGCAGCGGCAAGCAGCAAGGCCTGGGAGATATCGCGCATTGCCAACTGGAACACCCTGTTCAACTATTACAGCGAAGCTTACAGATTCGCCCTTGATAAAAGCGAAGAGAGAAGAGACCAGCCAAGGGATTACACACGCATCCTGGAGGCTACCGAGGTACAGGTCAGAAAACCCTTCCAGGCCCCGGTATGGAAGGACATTTATGTCCAGTCTGAGCTCCCCGAACGAATTGCATACCTGAAGGAACTATCCACCAACCTCTGGTGGTCATGGAACAGCGAAGCAGAGTTCCTGTTCCGCCGGATGGACCCGACACTTTGGGAAGAGGTGGCGCACAACCCGAAGAGGCTGCTTGAGGCTATAGACTACAGGCGGCTGGTGGTGCTGGCTGATGACGAAGTGTTCCTGGATGACTCCGACAGAATTTACAGGGAGTTCACCGATTATATTGCCAGGCCTGAGAACAAGGAACTCCCTTCTGTTGCTTACTTCAGCATGGAATTTGGCATCCATCCCAGCCTGAAAATCTATTCCGGGGGCCTTGGAGTTCTGGCCGGTGACTACCTGAAAGAGGCCAGTGACTCCAACGTCCACATTACGGGGATAGGATTACTTTACCGGTACGGTTATTTCAGACAGAAGCTCGGTCCGAGGGGTGAGCAGCAGGCTATCTATGAGGCAGAGGATTTCTCCCAGCTTCCTGTTGAACCAGTGAAAGACAGCAGCGGCAACCAGATGACGATCCAGCTTACATGGCCCGGACGCACGGTGAAAGCACGCATCTGGCTTGCCCCTGTGGGGAAGGTGAAGCTTTATCTTCTTGACACTGATTTTGAGGATAATACGCCAGAGGACAGGGCAATAACCCACTATCTTTATGGAGGTGACTCAGAGAACCGGCTGAAGCAGGAGCTGATCCTTGGTATCGGGGGTATGCGGGCTCTTATCGCCCTCGGCATCAAACCCGATGTCTACCACAGCAATGAAGGCCATTCTGCATTCATAGGCTTTGAAAGGATTCGACATCTCATAGAGGATGAACATCTTACCTTCGAGGAGTCAATGGAGATCGTCAGGGCATCAACCCTTTTCACAACCCATACCCCGGTTCCGGCCGGCCATGATGCATTCGAGGAGGACCTGCTGAGAAAATATATCTCACACTACCATACCAGGCTCAATATTACCTGGGATCAGCTCATGGCACTGGGTCGATGCCAGGATGACCCTGAACGGAAGTTCAACATGAGCTTCCTCGCCACCCGCTTCTCGCAGGAGATGAACGGAGTGAGCCAGCTTCACGGCGAGGTCTCACGCGGACTCTTTTCCAGGCTATGGCCTGGCTATCTCCGTGAAGAACTTTATATAGGGCATGTCACCAACGGTGTTCACTATTCAACCTGGGTGGCTCCGGAATGGGAACAGGTATACGAGAAGCTTACAGGGAAGCGTCATTTTGACCTCACTGACCGTGAGCAGTGGGCTAAGATATACCAGCTGGAAGACGAGAAGGTCTACGAGACCAAGATGAAGCTCAAGAAGCGCCTGTTTGACAATATACGCAAGCGCCTCCAGTCAGACATGCTCGAAAGGCATGTCAGTCCCCGCACCCTGATGAATATCAGTTCCCATCTCAATGAGAAATCACTGACGCTTGGTTTTGCCAGAAGGTTTGCAACCTACAAGCGCGCCAGCCTGCTCTTCCGTGACCTTGACCGGCTTGCCCGCATTGTTAATAACCCGGAGAGACCGGTGCAGTTCATCTACGCCGGCAAGGCTCATCCGAATGATGGCGGCGGTCAGGACCTCATAAGGAGAATCAATGAAATATCACAGATGCCGCAATTCGCAGGGAAGGTGCTGTTCCTCGAAAACTATGATATGGAAATGGCACGGTATCTCGTCCGCGGAGTCGATATCTGGCTTAATACGCCAACAAGGCCTCTTGAGGCATCAGGTACCAGCGGAGAAAAGGCCGTGATGAACGGAACCATTCACTTCAGCGTCCTCGACGGATGGTGGGTAGAAGGATACCATGCCTTCGCCGGCTGGGCCCTTCCGAGGAAACGCACATTCACCAACCAGGACCTGCAGGATGATGTTGACGCCGAGACCATTTACAACATGCTCGAGTATGAGATAGTGCCGGCCTACTACTCAAAGGATGAGGGCGGTATACCCCGCGAATGGACCAGCTACATCAAGAACACGATGGTCAAGGTGGCTCCAGAGTTCACAACCCGCCGCATGCTGAACGACTATATGACCAGGTATTATCAGAAGCTCTGCCAGAGAAGCAGCAGGATGATTGCTGATAATTACGCGCTGGCGCGCGAGCTGGCCGGCTGGAAAAGCTATATTTCAAGAGTGTGGGATGAAATTGAGATAGTTAAATTTGACCTTAAAGGCCTGGCCAAGAATGTCTTCCGCTCAGGGCATAATTATACCACTGAAATTATCCTCGATATAAAGGATATCCCGGTTGAGAATGTAGGGGTCGAGCTTGTAGTAACACGTCAGAAGAAGAACGGAGAACACGCTTTCTTCTCATCCGTTGAATTCAGGTATGTCAACAGGAAAAAGGGAAGGGTTATCTACAGTGTCGATTTCCAGCCCGAGATGGCGGGAACCTTCTTCTATGGCATCCGCATTTACGCCAGGCACAGTGAACTGCCTCACAGGCAGGATTTCTGCCTCCTGAGATGGGTTGACTGATTCTTACAGATCCATAATTGTCTTTATCCTCTCCTGCAGGAGCACAACAGCTGTTCTTGCGGGGAGGTAAAGCTTCAGGTGATGGGGAGCTGTCACACCGTAATGTCCCTGGTCAGGCTGGGAGAAGTAAGTCTGTACGGCATCTATCCGGCCCTGACCTCCGAACAGTGGATCATCGGTGTCAAGGACAATCCTGAATTTTCCCTTTACAGGTATACCGTAACCGGTAAATGAGACCGAAGGGTTGAAGTTCATCACAGTTACCAGGTCGCCCCGCTTAAAGGCAATAATCTTGTCAGTGTTGTTTACCGAGAGTGTCTCCGTCAGTTGCAGCTGAGGCAGCCCGTGCATCTTGCCTGTCTCCACCATTGCCCTGTCAAATTCATTCAGGAATCGGTACTTCAGCAGCTCATCATCTGCCAGGTGCCATTGCCTGCGTGCGTATTTGTAACTCCATCCGTTTCCTTCCCTGGGAAAATCTATCCATTCCGGGTGGCCGAATTCGTTACCCATAAAAGTGAGGTAACCGCCACCGGCCGCCATGAAGGTAAAGAGTCTTATCATTTTATGGAGAGCCACCGCACGGTCAATTATCAGGCTCGGAGTAAGGAGGCTCATTGATGTATACATCTCCTTGTCAGCCAGCCTGAAGATCAGGGTCTTGTCGCCTACCAGGGCCTGGTCATGCGATTCGCAGTATGAGACTACCCGTTCCTCGGCACGGTGCTGGGTAAGCTCATGGAGCAGATACCCCAGGTCCCAGTTCTCATCGGGTATCTCCTTGACCATCTTTATCCATATGTCAGGAACGCCCATGGCAAGCCTGTAGTCAAAACCCATTCCGCCTTCGGCCACCGGCGCAGCCAGTCCCGGCATGCCGCTCATCTCCTCTGCCACTGTGGTAGCGTCCGGGTTGAATTCATGGATCAGCTTGTTGGCAAGAGTCAGGTAAACAATGGCATCAGTGTCCTGGTTGCCGTCAAAGTACTGTTTGTATGACACAAAGTTCGAACCCAGTCCATGATCATAATAAAGCATGCTTGTGATGCCGTCAAACCTGAATCCGTCAAATCGGAACTCTTCCAGCCAGTATTTGCAGTTTGACAGCAGGAAATGATTGACTTCCGGCTTTCCGTAGTCATAGCAAAGCGAATCCCAGGCCACGTGCTTCCTTCGCGAACCGGAGTGGAAATACAGTCCGGGATCACCGTCAACCAGGCCGAGCCCCTCGAGGATGTTTGCCACGGCATGTGAATGCACGAGGTCCATAATGACCCTCAGGCCCATCGCGTGAGCAGTATCGATGAGTTCTCTCAGGTCATCCGGGGTTCCGAAACGCGATGAGGGGGCAAAAAGACTTGATACATGGTACCCGAAGGAGCCGTAGTATGGGTGCTCCTGGATGGCCATGAGCTGTATGGTGTTATAACCCAGGTTCTTCACACGTGGCAGAACGTTCCTGGTAAACTCACGGTAGGTGCCGGTCCGTTCTTCTTCGGTGGCCATGCCCACATGTGCCTCATAGACAAGCAGTGATGTCGGAGGGGGAGGGGCAGCGTGCTTCATCGCATACCCGTCGGAGGGGTGCCACACCTGGGCAGAAAATATCTTTGTCACATCATCCTGCACGGCACGCGTCACATAGGCCGGGATCCGTTCTCCCTGACCTCCCTTCCATCTTACAATCATCTTGTAGAGGTCACCATGCGAAATCATTGTCTCATCAAACTCACCCACCCAGTCACCTTCTTCAGTCCGGCTGAGGGAATACCTTTTGTCTTCCCTCCAGCCGGTGAAAGTGCCGGTGAGAAGAACTGAAGTTGCGTTTGGGGCATGTTCGCGGAAAACCCACCCTTTCCCTGTGCGGTGAAGGCCGTACCAGTGATGGCCGTTGGCATAGTCAGTGAGCGTACGGCCGCCGGTGAACAGCTTCTGACGTTCATTGATGTAGGTAAGCCGCGCCTCTATTATCTCCCTGAAGGGATCAAGCCACGGATCATCATGGTAAAATCTCTTTGCCATACCCTTTGCACTGGTGTTACAATTCTTATAAAGATAGGAATTTCTTATTTTTGAAGTCTCATTCCGGTCATGAAAGTCTATCACGGCTATACAGGAGTCTCTTTCAGCAGGCCGGTGATAACCATGGGTGTCTTTGACGGCGTCCACCTGGGTCACCGGATGCTGTTGCGCCGTGTAACGGAGGAGGCTGTCAGGGATGGCGGTGATGCAGTGGCAGTAACCTTTGATCCGCATCCGCGAATTGTACTTACCGGTGACCCCGGCCATCTCAGCTTCCTGACCGACCTTGACGAGAGGACGGAGCTCCTTCGCGAAACCGGCATCGGTCATCTTGTGGTTATTCCGTTTACACCGGAGCTGAGCAGGATGACAGCATCCTCATTTGTGGAGTCAATACTTTGCCGCCACCTGGGGGTCCGTCATCTTGTTACCGGATTCAATCACCATTTCGGAAGGCAGCATGAAGGCGACAGCAAAACTATCATGGAGTGCTCCGCCAGGATGGGCTTCAGGGTGACACGGGAGGATGCCTTCATAATTGACGGCGAGGCGGTTAGCTCATCGCTTGTCAGGAAGATTCTGGGGGAGGGAAACATTGAAAAGGCTGCATCGCTGCTCGGCTATGATTATTTTATCAGGGGCAGGGTGGTCTCAGGCAGAAAGATCGGGCGCAACATGGGCTTTCCCACTGCAAATATTTCTCCGTTGTTTGCACACAAGCTGATACCGCGGACGGGAGTCTATGCAGTGGAGGCAACCGTTGAGGATCGACCGGAAAAGTACATTGCCATGCTGAATATCGGGCTCAGACCAACCATAGCCGGAGGTGATGGTGTGCGGACCATCGAGGTGCACCTGATTGACTTTTCCGGTGATCTGTACGGAAAGGTGGTCACAGTCTCGTTCCGTCACAGGCTGCGCGATGAGATGAAGTTTGAAAACGTGGATGCACTGGCAGCACAGCTGGCCTGCGACCGTGAGACGACAATAGCACTGCTCCGCCGTTGAACAATAATCTCTTTTTTTAGTTATCTTTGCAAACCTAAAAATTCAGGAACATGTCATTTATCACCAACGATCTTCAGTACAGGGTAAAAGATATCTCACTGGCCGATTTCGGCCGCAAGGAAATAGAAATTGCAGAGAAGGAAATGCCGGGCCTTCTGTCTCTCAGGCACAAATACTCAGCAACAAAACCACTCAGGGGAGCCAGGATAACAGGCTCGCTTCATATGACAATACAGACGGCCGTTCTCATCGAGACTCTCAGGGATCTGGGTGCGGAGGTCAGATGGGCCAGCTGCAACATCTTCTCAACGCAGGATCACGCAGCCGCTGCCATTGCTGCAGCAGGCATCCCGGTATTTGCGTGGAAGGGAGAGACACTCGAGGAATACTGGTGGTGTACCGCACAGGCACTCACATTCCCCGGAGGGAATGGCCCTAACCTCATCGTTGATGACGGTGGTGACGCATCTCTTCTCGTCCACCTGGGTTACAAGGCGGAGAAGGACCATTCAGTGCTCGATGCAAAACCCGGAAGCAGGGAAGAGTCAATAGTATTTGACACCCTCCGCAGAATTCTTGAGGATGACCCGCAGAAATGGCACAGGACCGTGAAGGAAATGAAGGGAATATCCGAAGAGACCACCACAGGCGTGCACAGGCTCTACCAGATGATGGAAGCAGGTGAATTGCTGGTTCCTGCAATCAATGTCAATGATTCGGTTACAAAAAGCAAATTTGACAATCTTTATGGCTGCCGCGAATCACTTGCTGACGGTATCAAGAGGGCAACTGACGTTATGATTGCAGGCAAGGTGGTAGTTGTTTGCGGATACGGGGATGTCGGCAAGGGATCTGCCAGATCAATGAGGTCTTACGGGGCAAGGGTCATCGTAACCGAGATCGATCCCATCTGCGCACTTCAGGCTTCAATGGAAGGGTTCGAAGTAAGGACAGTGGAGGAGAGCCTTGCCGAAGGCAACATATTCGTCACTGCTACCGGCAACCGTGATATAATCACCATAAGCCATCTTGAAAAGATGAAGGACCAGGCAATCGTTTGCAACATAGGTCACTTTGACAATGAGATACAGGTTGACGCCCTCAATTCTTACAAGGGTATCACCAGGATCAATATCAAGCCGCAGGTTGACAAGTATGTCTTTCCTGACGGACATGCGATTTTCCTCCTTGCCGAGGGCAGGCTGGTGAACCTGGGTTGCGCCACGGGCCATCCGTCATTCGTGATGAGCAATTCGTTCAGCAACCAGACCCTGGCGCAGATTGACCTGTGGACGAAGGAATACAAAACAGGCGTTTACAGGCTGCCCAAGCAACTTGATGAGGAGGTGGCACGCCTGCATCTTGCACAGCTCGGCGTCAGCCTGACAAAACTGACCAAATCACAGTCTGAGTACATAGGTGTTCCTTCCGGAGGCCCTTACAAGCCTGACCATTACAGGTACTAGAACATCCTAATTCCTGTTCCAGACCCTCACACTGTAACCGGTGAATGAGGTATGGTAATTCTTCAGGTAATACTGACCCGGCCCGCTCTGTGGCAGCCCTGATGCACCCAGCGCATAATTCGTTGAACATCTGGGGCATAGGGCGTACACACCGTCAACATTCACTGCCACACTCACCTCATCAGTGACATAGCAATGCGGACAGGTGCGGTCAAAGGCAGCATATTCAAAGCCTTGCAGGCCGGTGTTGTAAACAATGATACCATTGCCGTCAAATCCGGATGTTCCGTAACCGAGGTGCCTGTGTGCGGAAGAGATGAGGCTGCTGGTGCCGGGGGAATAGAAGAGATCAAAGAATTCCGGGTCAGAGAAGGTGATTGTGAAGTCAATTGTGATGTCAGGTATCACTTCATTCTTATCCCTGTCACAGGATATTAAAGCAAGGGTAAGCAGGGAAGTGAGTAAAAAAATCCTTAAATTTGAAACTGACATGGGCTTGCTTCCGTTTCTGTAAATGTAATTAATTCTCTTTTGACGAGGCTAACTGAAAAACGAAATGAAGGACAGGTTAGTATCAATACGGTTTTTGACAGCAGTGATCATATTGCTGTTTGCGGTTCATGTGAACGAGTGCAATGCCCAGCGCAATGCCTCAAAACGGTTTGAGAGGGAGACATTCGGCAATTCACGCCGGAGCAAGCCGGTGAAGGAGAGTGGCGAGAGCAGGGCGGCAGCCAAAGCCATGAAGGAGCAGGCTAGGAAGGAGGCCAGACGTGACAGGGAGGATGAAAAGGCGCTGAAGCAGCTGAGGGACAGACATTACGAGATACAGAGCGAAGGGACCAGGATGCGCATGGAGAACAACAGCAGGAACACCGCCGAGAAATACAAGGTCAAGAAGCAGAAACAGCGCAGGGAACAGGCGGAGCCGGAGCTGAAGAAACCTCAGCAGCCGGTTCCTGAGAGTGCCGGACCCAGGCCGAAGACCAAGGATCCGTCAAAACAGCCTGAACTGAAGCAGCAAAAACAAAAGGCGAAGTCGAAAATTAAGGATCCCTCAAAACAACCGGCACTGAAACAGCAAAAGAAAAAGGTAAAGACGGTTGATCCCAAAAAGCAACGCGCACTCAGGCAGCACAAAATCAAAAAATACTGAAACAGATGGAAGATATTGGCAATCTGATTTTTTATGTGGTGCTTGGGCTTATCGCCCTGGCCGGCTCTTTTCAGGGCAAGGGAAAAAAGAAACCCGGCCTTCCGAAGCAGGTACAGCGAAAGCCTGGTCCGCTTGCCTCACCCCCTCCGGTCAGGCCTGTCGCCGGGACCACCGGACCGGCACCTTCCCCTGCCAGACAGGAGAGGCCGGCGGCGTCCCATGTAAGACAGGAGACACCGGCGCCTTCCCAGGTGATACAGGAACGGCAGGCATCAAAACCTTTCACATGGTCAATGCCATCTGAGCAATCCATGGAGGGGAGATATGATGAACCCATGGCAGGCGATTTCAGCCGCGAGGGAACCATCAGTGAACCGAATGCCGGGGCTTTCAGCAGGGAAGGTTCAGTCGCTTCGGGCATGAGCGAAGCCTTCGCCCGTGAGGGCTCCATAGCCGATTCCATGGCTGCTGCCTTCGCCTCTGAAGGAGTATCGGCCATGGGTGATTCCGTTATTGGTGAATTTGTTCATAACGAGATATCAGACAGCGAGATAGGTGATGCTCCGGGATATGACTACAATGCATTGCACGGAGCCGGGATACAGGCCGATGGATTTGACCTTAAAAAAGCCGTAATTTTTTCTGCCGTACTTGACCGCAAAGAGTACTCCCGCTGATTATCTGACAATTACTAAAGAAGAGGTATTTGTTTTTTAATTGAAAAATCTTTATATTTGTTCTTTGAAGAGTTCCGGCAATGCCGGGATTCTTCTTATTTTTTAACCTTTTTACGAAAAATTATGTCGGAATTTGTTTATGTAACGGAAGAGGGGCTCCAGAAAATGAAGGAGGAGCTTGACCAGCTCCGTAATGAGAGACCGGCAATTGCACGAATGATTGCCGAGGCACGGGATAAGGGTGACCTTACTGAAAATGCCGAATATTCAGCCGCCAAGGAAGCTCAGGGCATGCTGGAGATGAAAATTGCCAGGCTGGAAGACATGGTGGCCAGGTCACGTATTATTGACGGCTCCAGGATAAACACCAAAACGGTGCAGATACTCAACAGGGTAAGGATACTAA